>JBCCTX010000080.1:0-23953 GCA_039197765.1 Bacteroidota bacterium | reverse complement strand
GAATGGGCTTGACTATTGCCAAGAGCCTAGTAAGTAAATTCAATGCGGATGTAGTTCTGCTTCATCGGTCTCCCTTCCCCAAACGGGAAGAGTGGGACAATTGGGTCAGGAATAAAGACGCAAATGATCCAATAAGCAAAAAAATCCACCAGATTAGAGAGGTAGAGAAGCAGGGAGCAAAGTTAAAATTGTTTCAGGTGGATATCTCAAAAGAAGAGGAGGTAAAAGGATTTATGGAAAGCCTCAAAGCCATGGATAAAGAGGTGAAGGGGCTAATATGGGCTGCTGGAGAAGTTGACTACGGGGGGATCATACAAAATAGAAATGAAGATGAACTGGTAAAATATACACAGTCAAAGATTCATGGATTGCTATTATTTGAAAAGTACCTTGGGTTTGAAAACCTAGAATTTGTGGCTTTATTTTCTTCAATAGGCAACCTGTTTTATCAGATGAAGTTTGGTCAGGTGGCATACAATGCGGCCAATGAATTCCTGGCATCTTTTGCCCATTATGGGAGAGAAAAATATGGCATTCACATCTTTACCATTAATTGGACAGACTGGCTGGATGTAGGTATGACGGTTAATACCCAATTGGCTGTCCTAGGCTCTACAGACATTAGCCTTGCCAATTCGAAAATTCCAGATGGGCTTTATCCCCACCAAGGGGTAGAAATATTCTATACCTGTTTGGAGACCGATGTCGCTGTGGTATCTACCTTTAAAAAGGATATTTTCGAGGCGATTGAAGACCAAAAGGAAAGAAGGTCTGAGTATTTAGATGTACCTGATAGGACCCAAGGCAAAGCTGAATCTGCTATCCTTGATGAATCAGAGGAGTCATTATCTTCAATTCTAATTGCTACCTATGCAAAATTCTTTGGGAATGATTCCGTTGGGCTCACCAGTGATTTTTTTGAATTGGGAGGGGATTCGCTTAAAGCCTTGACACTGGCTTCCCGGATAAATAAGAAACTTGGAAGTAAGCTATCTATTGGGGACATATATAAATACCCGACTCCTAGGGCTCTATCTGAAATATTGAAAGAGGTTTTTCCCCAACAGAAGGCCGGAGATATCCCTAGGGCTCAGGATGCCCCTCATTATCCCCTCACACCTGCACAAAGGCGAATCTACTTTATCCAACGGCTCAATCCAGAAAGCACACTTTACAACGAGGTTTTACCTTTTTACCTATTCGGAGACTTAGACAGAACTCAGTTAAGTAAGGTATTCAAAGCCTTGCTTGAAAGGCATGAGAGCCTTCGGACATCTTTCCATATGGTAGGAGAAGAACCCGTCCAAAGAATCTCGCCTGAAGTGGACTTTGAGTTGGAGTGGATGGAACGAGGGGACGCTTCAGAGGAGGGGCTAATAGAGGCTTTCGTACAGCCCTTCAAATTAGAAGAGCCTCCCTTGATTCGTGTGGCCGTAGTGAAACTGGCCCCCCAGAAACACTTGGTCATCACGGATTCTCACCACATTATTAAAGATGGTATCTCCAGTGTAGTGTTTTCAGAAGAGTTTATGAAACTTTGGAGCGGAGAGGCTCTACCTGAATTATCCATTCAATACAAGGATTACGCTGTTTGGCAGCAAACAGATAATCAGCTTGCTAAGCTGGAAGAACAGAAGGAATTTTGGGTTGAGGAATTTGCAGAAGAATTACACTACCTAGACTTACCTACGGATTACACGAGGTCAAGCGAGAGAAGCTTCGAAGGAGGAAACCTGGAATTTAGGCTTGATAAGGAGAAAACTGCGAACATTAAGGAATTGGCCTTAACATCGAACGCCTCGGTTTTCATGGTATTGTTGTCCGCATATTATGTTCTCCTCAATAAATTAAGTCACCAAGAAGATTTGGTAATAGGTGTTCCTACTTCTGGAAGACAGCATACAGACTTGGAAGGACTTATTGGAATGTTTGTAAATACTTTGCCGATGAGAATCTCATGTGATCCTGATATGAGATTTGAAGACTTTCTAGCTAGTGTAAAAGAAAAGGTACTGGCTTGTTTTGAAAACCAAACCTTTCCCTATGATTCTTTAATGGAATACCTGAACCTTCCCAGGAATTTGGCGAGAAACCCCTTATTTGATGTTATGTTTAATTATGTTGGCTTTGAAAAGCCAGTGCTGGAAACGGAGAACATAAAAATTCAACCCTATAAATGGAATTCTCAAGCTTCTCGATTTGACTTGACTATTTGGGCTCGGGAGATGGAGGAGGGGCTTGAGTTTACCTTTTCCTATGCGAAAGAACTGTTTAACCAGGATACAATTAGACGATATGCATATTATTTCCAAGAGATCATCGAGCAAATAGGATCCAATAGCACCCAATCCATAAGGGAAATCTCTATCCTTTCAGCTGCTGAACGCCACCAATTACTATATGGGTTTAATGATACTGCAGTATCCTATCCTGAAACTGAGACCCTTGTTTCTATGTTTGAAACTCAGGTAGCAAGGACCCCTTCAAATGTTGCACTTCGATTGGGCGAGCAGGTCATGAGCTATCAGGAATTGCACACGCTGTCGAATCGAATTGCAGCCTATTTGATAAATGAAAAAGGGGTAGAAGTAGGAGATTTGGTGGGAGTAATGCTTGAAAGAGAAGAGTGGCTAATCCCTGTAATTTTTGGGATCCTAAAGGCAGGTGGGGCCTACGTCCCCATCGATCCTCACTCTCCTTTGACGAGAAAGAAAGATTTGACCACACATGCAAATTTGAAATCCCTATTTAGCCGGGGGATCTATAGGGAGGAAAATAGTTTTGTAGGGGAAGGAGATATAGACTTAGATCTTATGGAAGGAGACCTCAGAGAATATCCTGAGAATGAGGTTCCGGTATCTGTAAACGGAGGAGACCTGGCTTATGTAATCCATACCTCTGGATCTACAGGTAAGCCGAAAGGGGTGATGATTGAGCATCATTCTGTCCTGAATAGAATCCTTTGGATGCAGAAAACCTATTCCCTGAAGGAGACAGATGTGATTCTTCAAAAGACCCCCATTGTATTTGATGTATCTGTCTGGGAATTATTCTGGTGGTCTTTCGTAGGCGGATCTCTGGCTTTATTAGAGCCCGAAGGAGAAAAAGACCCACAGACGATTATTAATGCAGTATCGGAGTATCAAGTGAGTACCCTTCACTTTGTCCCTTCCATGCTAAGTGCCTTTCTCACTAGACTCGGGACAGAGGCTAATTATACCAAATTGAAGAGTTTGGATAGAGTGTTTTCAAGTGGAGAATCCTTAAAAATAGATCAGGTGAATAGCTTTAGGAAGACCTTATACCATAAGTGTGGAAGTAATTTAATCAACTTATATGGTCCCACAGAAGCTACAGTAGATGTATCCTATTTTTACTGCAACTTGGAAAAAGATGTTACGATTGTACCTATAGGAGCTCCAATAGACAATACCCGTCTTTATATTTTAAGAGAAAATGGAGAACTATGCCCCATTGGGGTAAGTGGAGAGCTTGTGATAGCTGGTGCAGGGCTAGCCCGGGGCTATCTGGGAAACAAATCTCTAACAGATAAAAAATTTATCGAACACCCCCTTTTACCTGGGGAACGAATCTACAAAACTGGCGATCAGGCTAAATGGTTATCAGATGGGAACATTGCTTTCTTGGGTAGAAACGATAACCAAGTAAAAATCAGAGGATACAGAATAGAATTGGGAGAAATTGAGAGCCAGCTAATTCAGCATCCTACTGTTACAAATGTGGCTGTAGGGGTTAAGGGAAGTGGGGCAGATTCCTTTCTGGTGGCTTTTTACACTGCTGAGAAGGAACTGAGCACAAAAGAATTAAGGGGCTTTGTTCAGGATCGATTACCAGCATATATGGTCCCTTCTTTTTTCCTCTATTTAGCGGAAATGCCCCTTTCCACAAGTGGAAAGATTGATAGAAAGGCCTTGCTTTCCCTACCTCTAACAAGGCACGAAGAGGGCTTAGTTGCTTCAAACGAAACCGAAAAGTTATTAGTAGAAATATGGAGTAGCGTTCTCAAATTAGACAAAGATCAAATTGGAATTACCTACTCCTTTTTTGAAATGGGTGGGCACTCCCTAAGTGCTTTAACACTTATTAATGAAATTCTTAAAGAATTAGATATAGAGATTTCCGTAAATGAGGTATTCACTCATAATACCATCCAAACCCTTGGAGAATTAATAGACAACAAGAAGTGGGCTTATACAAACTTAGGGGAGGATATCCTAGATGGAGACGAAGTAATTATTAGCTAATATTCCTTCTTTCAAATATTTCAAACGCTTGCTTCGGTAAAAATTTTCTAATCGGGAAGAGAGCAATTCGCTCCCTATCCACTTGGATAAAACAATTTATCACTATCAGATAATGTCGGGTCAAAATACAAAAAAAATTTCCATGAATAGTTTCTTGACAAAACTGCGAAAGTTGAATATTGAACTTACGGTGGTTGAATCTAAGCTTAAGATAAATGCACCTAAGGGAGTATTAACAAAAGAGATTTTGGCCGAAATTCAGGAAAATAAGGTAGCAATTATTTCCTATTTAGAAGGTATTCGATCTAGTCAGAAGAAATATGAAACAATAGGAAAGGCCATACAAAAAGACTCATATCCACTCTCTCCTGCCCAGCAGAGACTATACTTCCTTTATCAATTTGACAAAAAATCGACAGTATATAATATTTCCTTTGCCTATTTGGTAAAGGGTCCCATAGATATTGGAAAGTTGACCGATGCCTTCAATTCCTTAATTGACCGTCATGAAATCCTAAGAACTTCCTTTCAGTTAATTGATGAAGATGTAAGGCAGATTGTGCACGAGAAAATCAGTTGTGAAGTAGAAATAATCTCAAAAGGGGAGGAGAGTCAATCTCAGCTAAATGCCACCTTTATCCAGCCCTTTGACTTAAGCATCGCCCCTTTAGTAAGAATAGGAGTTGTGGAAATCAAAAAGGATGAAAACATACTAATCTTTGATATCCATCACATCATCTTCGATGGGATTTCTCAAGAGGTATTTGTAAAAGAATTTATGAGCCTGTACGAAGGAGAAAAATTATCTCCTGTTCCCCTACAATACAAGGATTATATTGAATGGCTAGAAACAGCAGGGCAACAATCTGCAATCCAAAGACAAAGGGCATTTTGGCTGAATAATTTCCCCGAAATTCCCCCCAAAGCGGATTTGCCATCTGACTATGAAAGGCCCGCAGTTAAAAAATTTACAGGGGATGTAATAAGTCTTAATCTGGATAAAGAGGAAACCAGGAGACTGGAAGAACTGGCAAAAAAGGCGGGGGTTACCTTAAATGTAATATTGTTTTCAGTATACCATATTTTGCTGAGGAAATTAACTCAACAAAAGGATATCGTAATCGGCACTCCTGTTGCAGGTCGGCCCCATCCTGATTTATCTAATCTTATGGGGGTATTTATCAATATGTTACCTATCCGTCTTTCCCTCGAAGATGACCTATCTATCAAAGCCTGTATTTCTCAAATTAAAGCTAAATTTCTCAAAGCGCTTGACAATCAGTCATTTCAATTTGAAGAATTAATTAATGAGTTACAGGTAGAGAGAGATTCCAGCCGTAATCCGCTGTTTGACTTTATGTTCGCATTTCAAAATTTCGAACGACCAAAGGTTGAACTTCCAGGATTAACACTTGAACCCTATCCCCTGCAAAACAAGGTTTCTAGATTTGACCTCACCCTATGGACGTACAAAAAAGGAGAGGAAATCAATTTGAGTTTCGAATATTCAACAGAATTATTTCAAAGAGAAACCATTCTTAGATATGGGAATTATTTCAAACGGATTCTAAGGCTAGCTCAAGAGAATTGGGATACAAAGATTGCTGAGATCGACCTTTTGTCTGAGGAAGAGAGGGATGAGTTGTTAAACGGCTTCAATGCTACTGATCTAGATTTTCCCAAAGAGGATACGATTGTATCGCTTTTTGAGAAACAGGTAGCCCTTACCCCCCAAAAGGTTGCATTAGTTTCTGATGGGGAAGAGCTTACTTTCGCAGAACTAAACGAAAGAGCCAACCTTCTTGGGCACTATTTGCAGAGCACTTATTCCTTAGAGCCTGGTGAGTTTGTTGGGATAATGTTGGATCGAACAGCGCAAATGTTGATAAGCATTCTCGCTGTATTAAAAGCAGGTGCGGCCTACGTGCCAATAGATCCCTTGTATCCTAACGCAAGAAAGGAATACATTCTGAAAGATAGTTTGACAAAGGTGGTTATTGTAGATAAATACCCAGAGGCAGATTGGAATTTTGGGGGAGATCTATGCGTATTGACTGACCTTTCCATAGATGCCGAAGAGAAAGGCAATTGGGTCTCACCTCTCAAGCCATCGCATTTATGCTACCTTATCTATACTTCTGGCTCTACTGGAAAGCCTAAAGGGGTAATGATTTCGCATAGAAATGTCGTCAACTTTTTTACCGGAATGTCTCAAAATCTGACTCCAAATCCAGACGACTGTCTATTGGCCGTTACTACTTACTCATTTGATATATCGGTACTTGAATTACTTTGGACCTTGTCGTCAGGAGTAAAAGTTATTTTACACCATTCTCAGGAGTCTCTAGTTGGTATGGATAGATACATTCAACACGAGGATTTATCTATGGACTTCAGCCTATTCTTCTTTTCTAGTTACAATAACCAGGCGGAAGATAAATACAGTTTGCTTCTGGAATCCGTAAAATTTGCAGATCAGGCTGGATTCCATGCCGTGTGGACTCCGGAACGCCACTTCCATGAATTTGGAGGATTATATCCCAATCCCTCAGTGATGAGTGCGGCTTTGGCCATGGTTACCGAACAAATCAATTTGCGAAGTGGAAGTGTCGTGGCTCCTTTACACGACCCGCTAAGGATGGCGGAAGAGTGGTCAGTAGTAGATAATTTATCTAACGGCAGGGTAGGCCTATCTTTTGCTTCTGGATGGCACCCCAATGACTTTACCCTTTCGAAAGCTGATTACCAGGAGAGGCACAAAGCCATGTTCAACCACATATCTGATGTTCAAAGGCTATGGAGAGGTGAAAAATTGAAGCGAGTAAATGGGCTGGGTAATGAAGTAGAATTAGGAGTATTTCCTATACCTATTCAGAGTGATTTACCCATCTGGATTACTGCTGCAGGAAGTGAAAGTACTTTCGAAAAGGCAGGAGCTATTGGCGCCAACCTACTTACCCATCTGTTAGGGCAAAGTATTGAGGATCTAAAGGGAAAAATAAAAATCTATAAGCAGGCAAGGGCCCAAAATGGGCATGATCCTGAAGGAGGGAAAATCTCTCTTATGATCCACACCTTTATCGGGGAAAGTATGGAGGAAGTAGACAAAATTGCCGAGACCCCCTTTACACAATATCTGAAGAGTGCCCTCGGGCTAAGCAAGCTTTTATTTCAGGAAGGAAAGGAAGAAGACCTTAATTTATCAGAAGAGGCTGAAGAAAAATTATTGAGAAATGCCTATAGAAGATACAGAGATGAAAGTTCTTTGTTGGGCACCAAGGCTACATGCCTTCCAACATTAGCGAAACTTAAAAGTATAGGCATAACAGAAGTTGCCTGTTTAGTAGATTTTGGAATAGAGGAAGAAGTCGTCCAAAAAGGCTTAGAAAACCTCAATTCCTTGAAGGAGGCTTGTGCAAAATCAACTAATCGCAAGGAAGAATCCATCACAATGATTCAGTCTACTCCTTCTTTTATGAAACTCCTACAGCGGGACTCGAGATCTCAGGTTTTTTTAGCAAATCTTCAAAAGATTATGATGGGGGGAGAAGCAGTTCCTGGATCCTTGGTGAAGAAATTACAGCAGCAGACTCAGGCTACCATCTATAATATGTATGGACCTACCGAGACAACCATATGGTCCTGTATGCATACATTTGAACCAGATTTTGACCAGGTTAGTATTGGTCGGCCCATTGCCAATACACAGATTTATATCCTGGATCAAAACCTGAAATTACTTCCTGTAGGAGTACCAGGCGATCTGTACATAGGAGGAGAAGGAGTTTCACAAGGATATTGGCGGAAAAAAGAATTATCCGATGAACGATTTATTCCTAGTCCATTTAAAAAGGATCAAAGAATTTATAAAACCGGAGATGTTGCAAAATGGCAACCTAATGGAACCTTAATGTTCCTCGGAAGGAAGGACAATCAGATCAAAATCAGCGGGTATCGAATTGAATTAGGAGAAATAGAAAATCGACTTTTGCAGAACGATCAAGTATCCGAAGCAGCTGTAGTTGTAAGAAAAGAAAATGAAGAAGAGGTGTTGGTTGCCTATGTGGTGGTTACGGATACCTACCTTATTCCCACATTGAAATCTTATCTTGGAGAATTCCTTCCCCATTATATGGTTCCGCGTTACTTCGTTGAACTCGATACAATTCCTCTAACTCCGAATGGTAAAATTAATAAACTTGAACTCCCAGAAATTAAGATCGCTGAGTCAGTTGATTATGTAAAACCGATTACAGGAGAGGAAAAAGTACTTGCAGAGATTTGGTCCAAAGTACTAGGAGTAAAAAGGGTGGGGATGCGAGATAATTTTTTCTCCCTAGGAGGAGACTCAATAAAATCGATCCAAATTATTTCAAGAGCACGGGCTGCAGGATATGAGCTTTCTGTGAAGAATATTTTTACCACCCAGACGCTCTCAGAACTGGTACAAACCTTAACAATTCTACGTCCTGAATCTGATCCAGCCCTCAATGTTAATAAGGTACCAGCTTTGCCTGTTCAAAACTTATATTTCCATAAACTTCTTCCAGAATCTCAGTTATCTCATCACACCCGTGTTTTATACAGCCAAGAGGGAGTTGGCAAAGAAGAAATGGTTTCCCTCCAATCCCTCCTAAGGGATCGCCATGAGGTCTTAAACATGAGTTTTTTGGTGGAGAATGGAATGCTCTTCCAGCAATTTCAAGGATCAGGCTCCGATGGGGAAATAGGTGAATACCGATTTGAAAATCGAAAAGACTTGCTCCATTCATTACAGCAACGCGTAAAAAAGTACGATCAAATATTTGATCCATATCAAAGTCCGCTTTGGAAATTGGATTTGTTTCACCTGGAACGTGGTAGTTTTATCTTGATAATTGGGAATCCCCTGATTCTGGATGCTACTTCCTTCAATATATTGATTGAAGAGATACAAATGCTTGTGGAATGCCAAAGGAATTCACACAAGCCAAAGTGGAACAAAACGGGGCTGTATTCTTCCTGGTCTCAAAAAATGAATGCGTTCCTCAAACCCACACAGAAACAGAGAATTATCCCTACCCCCATTAAATTTGATGCCCTTCGAACAAAAGAATTAAATAAACTACCAAAAGACTTTCAGGGTTCAGGTTCACAAACTTCAATTTTTGCACAAAAGTCCTACCTATTAGATCCATTGGAAACAGAGGTTTTGATTTATCAGTCTCTCAAGTGTTTTCGAACCCATGTATCGGATCTCTTTTTAACAGCTTTCTACCTAAGTTGTAAGAGCTTGTTCTCTCTCTCAGAAATCACTATTGATATCGAGCAATCCGGACGGTCAGAGCTGCCATTTGAAATAGACTTGAATCGAACGCTTGGTAATTTTTCCTTCTTTCGTTCAGTAAAGCTCTCTCCTGAATCGGTTGATACGGTCAGAATGGTAAAAGAAATTAAAGAAACTATTAGAACGGCTCCAATACGGTTATGGGGCCATTTACCACCTGAAATGGAAGATAATACAGAAGTTTCCTCCCTATTTATTGAAGGGCCTTTATCAAATGTAGGGATGAAGTTTTCCGATTTTACCCCTATACAAAAGAATGAGGAGAGCCTTGAAGAGATCAAAGCAAGTAGTTACAATGAAAATATAAGCATAGAGAACTCCTCTTATGAATGGGAGTGGGAAGTTACTCGTTCAGGTGAGCAGTTGGAGATAAAGTTAACTTATGATACCAATTCCTATTCCGAGGAGACGATTACCTCCCTGCTAGATACCCACAAAACCTATTTGTTAGATTTAATTTACCAATGCCAGGCATATACCAAGCTTGAGTTAACGCCTTCTGACCTCAGCTTTCCACAAGTTTCGCTGGATGTCTTAGAAGAGCTTCAAGAAGAATATCAAATCGAAGATATTTATCCACTTTCTCCAGCTCAGGAAGGTATTTTCCTTCAGTCTTCAGTGAATCCCCTGAAATACTGCCAACAGACTACCTATCAATTAACGGGTAGCCTCAATATCGAAATTTTGCGCAGTTGTATCCAAGATATTGTTCAAAGACACGATATTCTTCGCACCTGTTTCTTATCGGAAGGGTTTGATAGGCCAATACAAATGGTGCTACAGGAAAGGCCGATAGATTTTAGCTATATAGATATTCGCAGCACAGGAAATGAGGAACAAACAGCAAAATTTGTGGAGGAGTACCGTGCCAAGGATAAAGAAATGGGTTATGACTTGAGTAAGAATCCTTTGATGCGTTTGTCGATTATTCAAACGGCAGATAATTTATATGAATTCATCTGGAACCATCACCATATATTAATGGACGGTTGGGGAATAGGAATCTTCTTCAGTGAATTTACGCAATTGTATTCCAAGCGAATTCGCGGGGAAGAGTTGGCCATGCGTCCAACCCAGCCCTATGCCCAATATATCAAGTGGATAGAAGCTCAGGATAAAACGGAATTGTTAGCATATTGGGATTCCTATCTCAGCGGTTACCAAACGCCTACTTCAATTCCCCGAAATATATATTCGGAAGCGAAAGAAGAATCCTACTTACATCGCGTGATGCGGATTGACCTAGGCAAAGAACTGACAGGTCAACTCCAGCAGTTTTCCAGGAAGCGTGGGATAACCCTTAGTACCCTTTTCCATTGTGCATGGGGTATATTACTCGCAAAATACAACAATACCCAAGATGTATTATTTGGATCTGTTGTTGCGGGAAGACCGACGGAAATAGAGGGAATTGAAACTATGCTAGGGTTAATGCTCAATGTCATCCCCTTAAGAATAGAGATCAAGGAAGCAGATAAAGTAGAAGACCTACTACAAAGCGTACAGACAAGGATACTAGAATGGGAAAAATACCAATACCATACGTTGGCTGAAATTCAGTCGAATAGCGAATTGGGGCAAAATCTATTTGATCACATCATCACAATTGAGAACGGCCCCCTCATTCAATCTATCGAAGAGATTACTATAGGAGGAGTTGAAAACAAAGGTGTTTTTGAACATAAAAATGGAAATTATTCTGTTCAAACGGATTACCCTTTTAATATTACGGTCGAACTATCCGATCATTTTATTATCCAATTTGATTACAATGAACACCTATATGATGTCACCATTCTCGATCAGATAGGTAAATACCTAACTAATGTATTGACCATCCTTATTAAGAATCAAAATACGTTTATACGAGAAATTTCCCTTTATGATCCAATAGAAGAGGCTGATTTGCAGGAAGAGTATAGAGGAAATCTGGATCAAGAATTGAAATTTCCAACGATCCAGGATAGGTTGCTTGAGAGTTTTCAACGATATAGAACAAATTGTGCGATAGAATCTGGAAAGCGGCAATATTCCTTTGAAAGGTTGGGAACAAGTGCAAGTCAAATCTTCCTTTTGTTGGAGAAATATCAGGTTCCCGAGGGAGCATATGTTGCTATCTTATGTGAAGATAAATATTGGCAGATCGCTTCTATCATTGGGGTATTAAATTTCCGTTCAATTTTTGTTCCACTTGAAGTAGGGACTCCAACAAACCGCTTGTTAAGTATACTTGAAGAACTTGATACCCAATTTATTATTACAGATTTAAGCAGGGAGGATCTTACAGAAATAGACAACTCCTCAAGACCAGTTACATGGATAAATATTCAGGAAGCCCAAACCCTATCTGAGGGAACTCCAAAGAGTGGGTATGATAGGAAGAAATCGTATGATCCAGAGGATACGATCTACACTTACTTCACATCCGGTTCAACAGGAAAGCCCGGAGGGGTTTTAGGAACCAATAAAGGACTCAACCATTTTATAGAATGGGAAATAAATCATTTTTCTTTGGATGAATCTTTCCGGTTTAGCCAATTTATAAACCCTGGATTTGATGCCTTCTTAAGAGATATATTGGTCCCCTTATGTGTGGGAGGAACCCTATGTATTCCAGATAAGGATAGCTTATCTTCCCCCAATGCGATATATGAGTGGATTCATACAGAGAAAATTAACCTCATCCACTGTGTCCCAAGCTTTTTTAAATTGATCAATCGGGCAGAATTGAAAGTGGACCATTTGAAGGAATTGAATTTTGTTTTGATGGCGGGAGAGAAGATCATACCGCTCGAACTAAGGAAATGGTATAATACCTATGGGGATAGGATTCGATTGGTAAATTTATATGGATCAACGGAGACCACCTTAGCTAAGGGCTTCCACCCCATCCAACTAGAGGATATCCACAAGCGCTTTATTCCCGTATTTTCAATGCCAGGGAGTCAATTTCTCCTCCTAGATAAAGATAAAAATATTAGTCCTGATGGAGCCATCGGAGAAGTTTACATCAGAACTCCTTACATGACCCGAGGATATTTCAATGATGTGGATCGCAATAGAAACTATATCGTTCCCAATCCTTTTGGAGAAAGAACTGACGATTTGCTTCATAGGACAGGAGATCTTGGAAGGAAATATATCGATGGTAATTTAGAAATTTTGGGCCGGGTTGATAGACAAGTGAAAATTAGAGGAATCCGAATAGAACTTGAGGAAATCAAAGAACAGATACTTACCTGTGAGGGTATTCATGATGCGGTAGTTACAGTTGGAGAAGATGAAGAAAGTGAAAAATTTCTATGTGCCTACTATATTTCACAGAATAATGTTAATTTTGACCAGTTGAGAAAGCACCTGTTGGAGTACCTACCGCTTTACATGGTTCCCTCCTATTTGGTTCCCATCTCTCAGATACCGTTAACCCCAAATGGAAAAGTAGATTATAAGACATTGCCCCTCCCAACGTCTTCATTAATAGGGAATAACGATCCAGTCAATTCAAAAGAGGAACGACTGGTACAAATCTGGGCAGAGGTTCTTAATTTGAAACCCGAACAAATAGGGGCAAACAAAAGCTTTTTTGAATTAGGTGGACATTCTATCAAGGTTTTCCACCTTATAAATAAAATTCAAAAGGAGTTTAAGATTAAATTGAAACTTGGAGACGTCTTCAAAAATATGACCATCCATAAACTGACAAAGTTTATTGCTGATAAGGGTACTCAAGATTTTCTAAAGATCCCCCGACTGGCCGAAGCTGCGTATTACCCAGCATCCCCCGCACAAGAGCGGATTTATTTTAAGCATTTGCTAAATAAAAGAAATTTACCTTTCCACCTATTCAACATTCTGGAAATCAAAGGCGAGCTGGATATCGTTCGTTTAAAAAGGGCTTTTCAACAGCTAATTGATAAACACGAAGTGCTCCGAACCAGCTTTCACCTTACAGAAGAGGGGCTCCAGCAAAAAATAAATCAGGGACTCATCTTTGAATTTGAATTTTTGGATGGAAGCAAAGATTTTGACTTGAAGAGGTCTTTCGAGGACTTTATTCAACCCTTTGACCTATCCCATACATGTCAAATGCGGGTTGCACTTTTGCTAACTGAAGAAAGGGGGAATTATGTATTCATAGATATTCATCATATTGTAGCGGATGGGTTTTCCTTAGGCCTTATTGCGAATGAAATAAGACATTTTTATTTTAATAGCTCCTTACCTGAATTGAACTTACGATATGTTGATTATGCAGGATGGGTCCGGACAAATGGACATGCTTTTGAATTGCAGAAAGATTTTTGGAAAGAAAAGCTGAGTTCGAATGTCCCCAAGCTCAATCTGCCTATTAGTAGATCCAGGGCAAACGTCGATATTGAAAGTGTATCCTCTAAAGCCTTAGAATTGGAGGAAAACCTTTCCTGCCGTATCGGTAAATACATTGTGGAAAAGGGAGTTTCGGAATACATGTTTTTCCTATCTATTTACTTTTTATTGCTGTCTAAGATTACTGAAAATGAGGAAGTTATACTCGGTGCAGAAGTTTTGGGAAGAAATCACCCAGAGTTATACAAGCTAATCGGCACATTCGTCAATGTATTACCCTTAGGAATCCAAGTAAATCCGGAAGAATCCTACGAGGAGTTTTTAGAAAGAGTTAAGAAAGTTGTGCTAGAAGCGTTTGATAACCAGGATTTTCAATTTAACGATATGGTTGCCTTGGTGAACGAAGAAAAGGAAACGGGTAGGAGTCCAATTTTTGATGTTCATTTTTCATATGGCAATACCGCTGAAAGCAATCGGGAATTGGAAGAGCTTGACTTAGTTCCTGTAAGCCTAGGCGAGCTTGTGAAAGGGGAATATGAATTTTCTATTCATGTGGCAAAGGTAGATGGAAAGATTAGGTTACTTTTTATTTACAGAGATGAATTATACGAAGTGGAGATCATAAAACTTATGATGAGGTATTACTACAGCATTGTTGAAGAGGTGATTGAAAATGAGTTCATTCGAATAAATGAGATAGACCTGGATAGTAGTATCGAATCTTTGCAATACGTAGAATCATCGACTCATTATTGAGTCCAATTAGAGCCATTTCACCCTCAATTATTTTTAATGGTTATGTAGGCTAATTAAAGCTGCATACCCCCCCAATTTGTTAAATACTATGTGTGGAATCTGTGGATTTGTACAGTTTGATGGTAGGATATCAGATGAAGGCTTTGATATTATTGAAAGGATGAATCAAAAGCTCACCCACCGGGGACCTGATGACCAAAAAACGCTAATACACGAAAATATTGCCTTGGGTTTTCGTAGACTGAGTATCATTGGGCTACAAAATGGTATGCAACCCATTTATAATGAGGATCACTCACTCATACTCATTTGTAATGGCGAGATATTCAATTACATAGAGTTGAGGGAGGAGCTAAGAAAGAAAGGGCATCAATTCAAAACCCAATCTGACGTAGAAGTGATTATTCATTTATACGAGGAGGAATACGTACATTTTTTGAATAAGTTGAATGGTCAATTTGCCTTTGTATTATACGATACCAAGCGTAAGCAACTCTTTGCAGCCCGCGACCAGATGGGTATTGTACCACTGTATTACACAAAAAATAAGCAACAGTTTGTCTTTGGCTCAGAGATAAAGGCCATCCTAGAACATCCTGTAGTAGAGAGAGAAATAGACCTGGTAGGATTAGACCAAATCTTTACTTTTCCAGGATTAATTAGTCCTAGAACGATATTTAAAAATATCCATAGCTTGGAAAATGGTCATTTCCTCCTGCTTGACTACGCAGGGAATATTACAAAGCAAGAGTACTGGGACCTTAATTATCCCGAAGGGGAAATTCCCTTAAATGGGAAATCTGAAGCATACTATGTAGATAGGTTAGAGGAATTGTTTGATAAGTCCATGAAACTGAGGTTAAGAGCCGATGTCCCAATCGGAACTTACCTCAGTGGAGGACTGGATTCCTCCATGATAACAATGAAGGTTAATCAACTCAGGCCTGGATTAGTTAAAGAGGCTTTCTCGATTGATTTCGTTGACGCACAAATCTCTGAGACGGAATACCAGATCTTAGTAGCTCGAGCTAGTTCTTCTAATTTAAATAAGAAAACATTTTCCTTTAGCGATATTGGGGAACGGCTGAGAAAGGCTATTTATCACTCTGAGTGCCCTTTAAAAGAAACGTATAACACAGCTTCACTTTCTCTTTCTGAGGCTACGCGCAATAAAGGTATAAAGGTAATATTATCGGGTGAGGGTTCCGATGAGTTATTTGCGGGATATGTGGGCTATCGGTTTGATAAAATGAGGGCAATGGGTATGGTAGAAAATAATTCGAGTACTGCTGAGCAAAGATTAAGGGAAAGGTTATGGGGGGATAAAAACTTTTTCTACGAAAAAAATCTCTGTGAATTTCAATCGATAAGAAGGGGATTATATTCGGAAGCCGTAAATTCCTCCTTTGAGGAAATAAATTGCCTGAACCACCCAATTGTGAATAAAGATCGTCTTAAAGGCAGAGATATTCTACATAAAAGATCCTATCTAGATTATAAATTGAGGCTTGTAGATCATCTGGTCTCAGACCATGGGGATCGAATGGCCCTAGCAAACGCAGTAGAAGTTAGGTATCCGTTTTTGGATAAGGATTTAGTAACGTTTTCGATGAATATCCCTCCTTCCTTAAAATTGAAAGATTTTGAAGAAAAGTATGTGTTAAAGAGGATGGCAAAGAAATTTGTACCAAGAAAGGTTATAGAACGCGAGAAATTTGGCTTTATCGCGCCTGGTAGTCCCTATCTTTTGCAGAATAATGTGGAATATGTAAACGATATACTTTCTTATGATCTGATAAAAAAGCAGGGCTTCTTCAATCCCGATAGTGTCGAAAAACTAAAAAATAAGTATAAACAAGAAGGCTTTACCCTCAACATACCCTTTGAAAGTGATTTGCTAATAACAGTTATTACGTTGGGCGTACTAATAGATGAGTTTTTTCCCTAATCGGACTTTAGCATACTCACCCTAGAGGGGGCATATCACGTGAATCTTCATAAGACCCTAAGAAACAATAAATCCCCAAAGACTAAATTTTCAGATTCTTCAAGATTCTGAAGAAAAATAATATTATTAAACTATAAGTTATTAATGACTAGAATTATGTTATACTTAAGGCCAAACATCCTGGGAAGGTTTTGTCTAAACCTTGTAGGTTTCCTAGCAATTAACAGCATTTTTTCGCTGAATGCGCAAGGTCCCGATTCTTTTTTTTCCAATGGAAGGAATATACAGGTAGATACCTTAAATGCATCCATCGAAAAGATGATGGAAGAGGTTGGGGTGCCCGGTATGTCCTTTGCAGTAATTGAGGAGGGTGAGATTGCATTTTTTGAAACATATGGTGTGAAAGAAGAGGGTAAATCGGATCCAATCGATAAAAATACTGTTTTCACAGGGTGTTCTCTTTCAAAGAATTATTTGGCATTTATTGCACATCAGTTGGTAGACGAAGGCTTATTGGAGTTAGATCGACCCGTTTATACTTATTTGGAGAATGAACGCCTCGAACATGATCCAAGGTATAAGTTAGTTACCCCAAGGATGATTCTAAGTCATTCTAGTGGGATTGAACATTGGTACAATCGCAATGTCGTGGATACCCTTGAAATTATTGTTGAGCCTGGCACAAAGTTTCTGTATTCAGCAGAAGGATATTTATACCTAGCAAAGGCGATCGAAAAAATACTAGGCCAAAGTTATGAAGAATACATCACAGAGCGCTTGATAAGCCCCTTAGGACTAAAGAATACCTATTTAAAACATCAGGATGGAATCCCCGATAATTTCGCAGTTGGCCACTTAATGCTAAAAGGGAATATTACGTGGAATAATGAACTCCCAGAAGCAGCCTCAGGTAACCACTTTACAGCTGAGGACTATGCGAAAATGCTCACTGCATTATTTGACACATCAATTTTTTCTAAAAAGCGAATTAAAGACCTTACAACTCCTATTGTCAGCATGGGAAATAATAAGTTATCTTATGGGCCTGGGTTTGTTTTGTATGAAAGTGGAGAGGAAGTGATCGTTGAACATGGTGGAGATTGGCCGGGATATAAAAATCTCATATTCTATTCTCCTCAAAAGCAGAGAGGCTTCGTTATGCTTACCAACAGTGATCGCGGAAAATGGATGGCTGAGAGGCTATCTGAATGGACAGTAGGAATAGATGTAAGTCCCCTGTGCGATCATGTATTTGTCTTATATGATCAATACCCGAGTCCTGCAATAGATCTTCTAAACTTTTTGGAAGAAAATGGGAAAGAAGCGCTATTAGATTCTCTGGAAACCCTAAAAGGAGAGGGAAACTTAAGTTACAATACCTTGAGTGCATTGGGCCCCTTTGTATTTGAAAGAATCGGGGACTTAAAAACCCAGGAAATACTTTTAAATATGGGCAAAGCAATGTTTCCCGATTCTGCTTTTATGTATGAAGCTAAGGCAAACCTCGACATCAAATTGTTCGATTTTGTTTCTGCCGTAGAAAACCTTAAAAAGGCCAATGAATTAGAAAATGGGAATTGGTACCTAGAGAAACAGATAAAAGATTGTGAAAATGAATTGGCTGATTTGGTAAGAAGGCAAGACAATTTAACTAAAATAAGCAAAAACGGTGAGGTACTTCTAGAGGCTGAAGATTACAATGCACATCGTGGAGTACAAATTGAGCCTACAACAGATGAAGGAGGTGGGAAAAACTTAGGATATATAGATTCCAATGACTGGGTAGACTATAAAGTTGAGGTAGAGCAAGGAGGAGAATACGAAGTTACTTTTCGAATTGCCAGCGTCAATGGTTGGGGACAATTTGATTTTAGGTCAGATGGCAAGATTTTGACAATTATTGATATTCCCAAAACCAATGGATGGCAGAACTTTACCTCAGTGTCTGGCAAAATCGTCTTGAAGCCAGGTATCCAAACGTTAAGATTATTTGCACACACCGGTGGGTTTAATATCAATTGGATAAAACTGTCTTATCTCAGGCAAAATGAAAATTGAGGAGAAATTTAGCTGATGAAAAGTGATTTAACGCAATTGTGTTGAACCTAGACCTATCTCTGTTATTGATACTATCCGATTCTTAACTCAAGGTTGATCGAGTGAAGCATTGATGCACCCAAGAATCAAATCAAGCTTATGTCTAACATACAAGGCATAGAAGCTCTGGAGGCTTTTTGATCTATCCCTTTCGGGATGTACCGATTCATTTAAAGCCGAAAAACCCAAGTTTAGCTAGTAGAATTGGATATATCTATATCCCGAAAACCTCATCCTGTTTAGTCAAACATTGTTCCTAATAGCTTTTGATCTTAGTATTTACCAGGATTTGTCAATTCTAACCCTTACCCCATGACACTTCAACAAGAACTCATAAAAAGTTTCAGCTTATATAGTAAAGACATAGCGATAGAATTTGCGGGTGAAACCCATACCTACGAATCTCTCTTTAGTCGCTCAAATCGGATTACCCAATTTTTGCTTGATCAGTCTGTTGGCAAAGAGACTATTATAGGGATTGATTTAAGCGACAAAGTAGAGCTAATTAGCAGTGTAATTGGTGTGATCAATGCAGGTTGTGTATTTGTCCTTTTGGACAATTCTTTACCTAGCAAAAGATATAACTATATCCTCGATGATCTGGATTTGAAGTACCTTATTACGAATTCACATGCCCTGAATAATGAAACTAAAGGTAAAATAGAACATACATGGTACTATGAAACCATACTGACTTTGGAGCAAAGTTCCGCTCCCTTTCCGTATCCAGACTTCAATGAAAATGATAGTCTATACATATGTTTCACCTCCGGCTCCACAGGAGAGCCAAAGGGAATAGTGGGAAGAAACGGTAGCCTCCTGCATTTCTTACAATGGCAAATACATGCATTTACTATTGATAAAAATATACGAGCCAGCCAGTTGGTCAGCCCCTATTTTGATGCTTTTCTAAGAGATATTTTTGTCCCTTTATTAGTTGGGGGAACGATTTGTATACCTCCGATGGAAGATAGTTTCTTTTCTCCGTCAAACCTCATCGCTTGGTTAAATGATTCTCAAATCAGCCACATAAATTGTGTTCCAAGTTTATTTCGTGTGTTTAATGTAGACCGTCTTACAAATGAAGATTTTGGGAACCTAGCCCATATATTTTTATCAGCTGAAAAAATAATACCTTCCGAGCTAGAAAATTGGTTCGATATATTTGGAGATAGAATCAAAATAGTAAACTTCTATGGGTCTACTGAAACAACCCTTGTAAGCTCAAGCTATACCATCTCCCCAGAAGATGTGAACAGAATTCGGATCCCTGTGGGTAAGCCCATCGATGATACAGAATTATGGGTAGCCAATGAAAATCTCAAGCAATGTAGTACCCTGATCCCTGGAGAATTGTACATAGTCTCCAGATTTCCTACCAAAGGATATTTAAATAAGCCAGAACTGACCAAAGAGAAATTCATAAGACTGAATGGTAACTTTGGCGAGGAAACAATTGCCTACAGGACTGGGGATATGGGACGGAAATTACCTGATGGGAATATCGACTTATTGGGGAGGGCAGATAGGCAGATAAAGTTGAGGGGTATTAGGATTGAATTAGAAGAGATAGAATCCTACTTAATGAAGTCTGACTTAGTTGAAAATGGGCTGGTAATTCTTCAAAAAGACGAAACGGGAAATGAATCCCTTCGAGCCTTTGTAATCCCCAAATCTGATCAAAGTGGATCTACCCAATTGATATCTACCTTATCGGATTATCTCAAGGAACATCTACCTCAAAATATGGTTCCTTCAGACATCATCCTGATTGACGCGTTCCCATTATTACCAAACGGTAAACTCAATCTTAAGGAATTGCAGCATTATAAGGTATATGAAAAAGAGCTAATCCACCCTGCAAATAAAATTGAGGAACAAATTCTTTCCGCTTGGAAGTCGATTCTAGGCAATAAAGAAATTTCTACCGAGGATAGTTTTTATAAAATTGGAGGAAATTCATTGTCTATAATGAGTTTGATAGCAAAACTCAATAAGGAATTTGACGTAAAGATTTCTCTGAGTGAGTTATTTGAAAATTCTACCATAAGACTTCAAGCCAGTTTAATCGAAAAAGCAAAAAAGAAACATTTTATTCCCGTTACAAAGGCCCCTGAAGCACCTCATTATACCCTTTCCCCAGCTCAAAATCGGTTGTATTTCTTGTATGAATTTGACTCGAAATCTTTGGCGTATAATTCGCCCCAGATAGTCAAATTAATAGGTAAACTAAATAGACAGAAATTACACCTGACCTTGAGCAAACTGATTCAAAGACATGAAAGTCTTAGGACGTATTTTGTTTTAATCAATGATGAACCAAGGCAGAAGATTGTAGAAGATTTTGACTTTAATATTGAATATTTCAATTGTTCTCATGAAAAGATTGAGGGTGTTATTAATAGTTTTATCAGACCATTTGATTTAAATATGGCTCCACTGATCCGATGTGGAGTGATAGAAATAGAGGAAAATGAGAATATCCTTATTATAGATTTACATCATATTATTTCGGATGGCATCTCTGGAGAGATCATGCTTAGGGATTTTATGGATCTCTATAATGATGAAGAGATCCCTGAGCTAAGCCTCCAGTTCAAAGACTATGCTGAGTGGTTGCAACGGGAAGATTCTCAGAAAATGATCTCCCTCCAAAAAGAGTTTTGGCTTGAAGAGTTTTCCAGTTTCCCTGAACCTATTGAATTACCAAGAGATTATCTAAGACCTAATAAAAAATCCCATGAAGGGGAGATCCTAAATATCGAGCTTACGCAAGAGCACTCAAAGCAGATCAAGCACCTAGCAGACGAAAATGACGTAACTGTTTACATGCTCCTTTTAGCAGTGTTTAATATTTTCCTGAGTAAACTATGTAACGCTAAAGATATTACGATAGGTATTCCTGTAGCAGGTCGGCAGCATGATGACCTAGAGGACATTATAGGAATGTTTGCCAACACGTTGCCCATAAGGAACTCCGTAAATAGAGATATTTGTTTCGAGGAATTTTTGCAGTCTATCAAAACGAAATTATTATCCTGTTTGGATAACCAAGATTTTCCTTTTGAGGAGTTAGTAGACGAATTAAGCTTGGAGAGAGATACCAGCCGAAACCCCCTTTTTGATATAATGTTTGTCTACCAAAATTTTGAAGAGACCCATTTTGAAATACCCCATTTAAAGCTTGAACCCTACCCGAATGAACTAAAAATAGCCAAATTCGATTTTTCGCTTGTTGCATACGACCAAGCGGGTAGGATTTCCATATATTTTGAATATGGAACGAAACTTTTCAAACGTTCTTCAATTGAACGGTATGCAGGATATTTCCATAAAATTGTTGATGCGATATTAGACAATCCTTCCATTCCTTTGAAAGACATACAAATTCTTTCCTCTCTTGAGCAAGACCAGTTGCTTTACGGATTCAACAAAACAATCGCTCCCTATCCCAAGGATCAGACAATCGTGTCCTTATTCGAGACACAGGTGGCAAAAACTCCTGATAATATTGCCGTTCGCTATGAGGGCCAGGAGATGACGTATACCCATTTGGATGACCTTTCTTCGAGGCTAGCTTTTTATTTATTAGATGAATGGGAAATTGAAAGAGGAGATTTAGTTGGGATAATGCTTGAAAGGGAAGAATGGTTGATTCCTTCTATTTTTGGAATACTAAAAGCGGGTGCCGCCTATGTGCCTATTGACCCAAAATACCCTGCAGCCCGAAAAGCAGAAATTATTTCATCGGCCGGATTAAAATGTATCATAACGCGAGGAGCGTTTCTAGAGGAAACATGCATCAAGAATAGTTTGGTGATTAATTTAGATGAGTATGCAGAAGTACTGAAAAACCATCCAATAGGTGAATTTACAACCCAGACAGGGGGGGGAGATCTGGCATATGTTATGTATACATCTGGCTCTACAGGAAAGCCAAAAGGGGTTATGATTGAACATCATGCGGTATTAAATCGAATCCTTTGGATGCAAAAAGCATATCCTTTGAAAGAATCAGATGTTCTTCTTCAGAAGACCCCTATCGTATTTGACGTTTCAGTATGGGAGTTATTTTGGTGGTCCTTTGTAGGAGCTTCACTGAGTTTGCTTGAGCCAGACGGGGAAAAGGACCCCCAATCAATTATTCAGGCAGTTTCCAGGGACAAGGTGAGTACCATTCATTTTGTTCCCTCAATGTTGAGTGCATTTTTTACTCAACTTGGAGAGGAATTTGACTTCGGACTTCTCAAAAGTTTGCGTCAAGTCTTTTCTAGTGGAGAAGCCCTAAAAGTGGAGCATGTAAAGAGATTTGGGGAAACACTGAACCACCATTGTGGTAGCCAATTAATCAACCTATATGGTCCTACTGAAGCAACGGTAGATGTATCTCATTACCTTTGTGACTTTGGGGAGCAAAAAGCATCCGTTCCTATTGGCTCTCCGATAGACAATATTAGGCTCTATATTTTAGATGAAAGCCAGGAATTGAGTCCTATCGGTGTTAAGGGAGAACTCATGATTGGCGGAGTAGGGTTGGCAAGAGGCTATTTAGGAAATAAAACCCTAACACAGGAAAAATTTATAGAACATCCTTTGCTAAAAGGAGAAAGAATTTACAAGACAGGGGATCAGGCAAAATGGCTCCCTGATGGAAATATTGCCTTTTTGGGAAGAAAGGATAATCAGGTAAAACTCAGAGGCTATAGAATCGAACTCGGAGAGATAGAACAGCAATTGTTGCAACATGAGGAAATAGCGGAAGGAATTATTGTCCTAAAACAATTTGGAGAGGAAAAATCCCTTGTGGCTTATTATGTATCTCAAAAAGAGTTGAGTTCCCAGAAATTGAGGAATTACTTGGCAGAGCGGTTACCTGGATATATGGTGCCGACATTTTTTGTCTATTTAGATGAAATGCCCCTCACGCCGAATGGTAAAGTGAATAGAAAGGCATTACCTGAGGTAGAATTTAACAGAGAGATGGGGGATGGGGTACCTAAAAGCGACATGCAAAAAAGGCTGGCGGAGGTATGGGCGGAAGTTCTTGCGGTAGAAGCAGAAAAAATAGGGATTCATCAAAGCTTCTTTGAGCTAGGGGGCCATTCGATACTTGCCATTCGCTTAGTAGGCCAGATTCGTGAACACTTGGGGGTAGAAGTAGGACTTCCTGTATTGTTTAATCATCCTACGATTGCTTCCTTGAGTGAGGTAATCACCCAGGAAAGGGGTACAGAG
>JBCCTX010000079.1:0-23974 GCA_039197765.1 Bacteroidota bacterium | reverse complement strand
CTAGCATTTCCAATACCTCTGTGTCGCCAACATTATAGGAGACAATTACCTTATGCTCGAAGTGATAGATTCCCTTTAATCTCCCCCAAGATTTGGGGAGAGGACCAAAGTGTCTTCCATCTCTCGCACGAAAGCGAGGATCCTCAAAACTTCCCGTCTTGGGATTTGCCCATCCGGGTAGTACGGGATTGCTAAAGTGCAGGTCTCCTGCTGTGCGGGGGGAAATGTTATGCTTTCCATCCATAAGGATCTCGTAGTAGTCGATGAATTCCTTTCCTGACCAGCCTCCCGCAACGCGTAGGAGGTCATGGTCAAAGATCATCCAGGATTTACCTTGGGTAATGCCCCCTTCGCCTTTGTCTAGGCGTACCGCTATTCCCTTATAGGCCCAATTGGCCCAAGACCAGTCTTCGTCCTTGAGGGGAGCATTTCGTTGCGACATGTTCCGTGGAGGTGAGTTTTCACTAGCGAGTTCATAGGTGTTGATCCAAAAATCCCCGTAATCCATTTCCGCCCAGGGCTGTCGCTCAACGGGTTCGGGTCCTATAGAGTTTCCTTTGGGAAGACTGGCTAGGTAGGTATTCCCATATTCCTCATACTGCTTGGGATTGTTTTCCTTCATGAATTCTTCCCGAATGTAGGTGATGACCTCATACTTCTCTTGAGGGGTGAGGTTCACCTGTGGAGGCATGAGGCCTATTCCGCGTGTGACAGCTTGGTACATGGAGTAAGGGTCATTGCCTACTTTGAAAGTATCTTGCCAAAATTTATTGGCAGTAGGAAGGGAACCCTCGTGTTCTTGATTTCCATGGCAATCAAAACAAACTGCATTATAGGTTTTCATCCCACGGAAAAAGGCTTCTTCGTCTTGATTTTCAATCAGGCCCGCATGATCAATTTGGGCCTCATAAGGAGGAAGTTGGTCCGTGGGAAGTAGAAAATTAGCGTTTGAGGTTATTGGCTGGGGTTGTTGACAAGCTCCTAACAAGAGTAAAATGGCTAGGAAGCCTATGTATCCTTTATAGTGCATAGCATTTAGTTGAGTAGTAGAAGAAAGATAGGGCTATTTGGGGAGAGATGCTAGGGTTTTTCTTCTACTAACTTAGGGGAATCTGCAGTAAAATACATACGCATTTCAAAAATTTTATTTGAAGACTTAAACATGAATTACCGCCCATCCCCCGTATAAATAATCTTCCCATCCTTCGGCGCCTGCGGCCAAGGCGTGGTCCCTTCAGCCCATTCCTGGGGTTGGGTGGCCCGAATGGCTTCCATATGTGCCTTGAGCCAATCAGGAACTTGCTCATTTTCCCTTTGTCCATACACCCAAGGGAGAGCGGGAGTCATGAGGAGGGAAAAGTCGGGTAGGGGAGGGCGCTGGTCCCCAATGGCTTCAATGCGATTTTTGAGTTCTTGAAGGATTTCGGGTTTTTCTGTAGCCAGGTCTCGTTGTTCCCCAGGATCGGAGGGAAGGTGATAGAGTTCCTCTCCAATGAGCTTGTAGTCTCCGAGCCGAATGGCGGGAAAGCGGACGCTACCAGAGACTTCAAAGGCGATTTCTTCTCTCGGACTAGGGAGGCCACTAAGGATTACCTCGGACATATCTAATCCGTCCAAGGGTAGGTCTTGTGCTAAGCTTCCACTACCAATTGAGACAAAGGTGCTGTAGAGGTCGCCTATGTACATAAGTTCGTCATTGGTACTACCAGCAGGGATTTTGTCAGGCCAGTACCAGACACAGGGAACGCGAACGCCTCCTTCGTAGTTGGTATTTTTTGTACCTCGGTAGGGAGCGTTCATGGTATCGCGAATAGCGCCGTTGTCGTTGGAGAAGACGATGAGCGTATTGTCTGAAAAACCATTGGCTCGTATCCCTTCAACGATGTTGCCAACGGCTTCATCGAGGATCTTCAGCGCCGCGTAGCGCTTGCCCAATTCGTCCACGTATCGGGGAATTTCTTCCAAAGGGCCATGAATGGCATTGAAAGGAACATAGTAGAAAAAGGGTTGTTCTCCATATTCCGCTTGATGGGTATCTAGCTTACGAACGACCTCATTTGCAATTAAGTCCGTGGCATAGCCTTCTTCTTGTAAAGGCTGCTGATTGCGGTGCCAGTCGTATACTGCGAAACGCGCAGGAGCATTGTGTGGGATGGTGAAATTGGTGTAGTCTATGCCCCAGGCGTAGTGGCCGTATTGATGCATGAAGCCTTGGGCTAGCGGTAAATGCTCAGGCAGCCATTCTCCCGCTCCCCATTTACCCATGATGGCCGTAGCATAACCTGCCTCTTTGAGGGCTTCAGCTATGGTGCGTTCTTCTGCTGGTAGGGCGTGAATGCGACGCGTTTCGTCTCCTTCTTCATTTTTTACCAATTCCATATCCAACATGGCCAAGTAAGAAGGCTTACCAAAGTCTTCGGTCCGCCAGTCGGTCCAGTTGCGAAAGGGATAGCGTCCGGTGAGAAAGGCCGTCCGACTAGGGGCACATACAGCATGTACATAGAATTGCGTTAGGCTCATTCCCCCTGCTCGCATTTGATCTATATTCGGGGTATAGGGTTTTTGGGGATTGTTGAAGCCCACCTCGCTCCAGCCGAGGTCATCGGCGAGGATAAAAACAATGTTGGGTTGGCTGGGAGCTTCTGCTTCTTGCTTTGGTTCTTTGCATCCTGAAAAGAAACATCCCAGACAGGTAATAAGTAGGATGTGATGGGATAGCAATTCATACTTTTTGCCATTTTTCAAAAACTTCCCAAGGCTTCCAATGGAAAGGAAATTGAACTCCACACTAAAAAAGGACATAACGTATTGGGTTTAATGAGTAGTGCTCTGGTACCAAAGCATTTATAGGTATTTTATATATCGCAAATACTAAATGCTTCTTTAAGTCCTACTTTGGGATCACCCGTAGGAATCCATTCATGGCCAACATAGCCCGTGTATCCAATGTCTACCAGGGCTTGCATGACTGCGGGATAGTAGATTTCTTGTGTCAGCCCGATTTCGCCTCGACCGGGAACCCCTGCAACCTGGACATGGCCGATATACTCTCCGTATTCCTGTATGTGGCGAATGATATCTCCATCCATTATTTGGATATGGTAGACGTCGAATAACAATTTAAAGTTAGGTGACCCCACTGCCTTAATAATATCCATGCAAAGGTCAATATGGTCTCCCGTGTATCCTGGGTGACCTTTCATGTTCTCTGAAACCTTGGTGTTGAGCGGTTCTAAAATCAGGGTAACGCCTTTTTCTTCAGCTAGCGAAACGATTTTCTTATACCCTGCTATGCAATTTTTCCTCGCTTCTTCTGGGGAAACTATGCTTCCATTTTTTTCAGAACGAGTATCAGCTAAGCCTGTGAAGGTCATCACGTTAGGATATCCTGCTTGCATTGAGGCTTCAATGCTTTTTGTTAGGATATCCAAACATTCCGCATGGTGCTGAGTGTTGTTCATCCCCCGGATGAAGGTATGAGATTTGGTTGCTGCACAAACCAGCTCGTTGGCTTTCAGAAGTGGCCAGTGAATGGGGTCTAAGAGTTCTACACCAGCGAACCCCATTTCTTTGGCGTAGTGTACCAATTGTTCTGCAGACCATTTGTCCCCAAGATTCATGAAAGGCCATGCAGCTATTACCTGCTTGATTTTAGGGGGGTATATGGTCTTAGGTTGAGAGAAAACAGGTAAAAGGGAGGTACCTAAAGCTCCCGATAGGGCTTGTTGGGTAAATCTTCTTCGGTTCAGCAAGCTCATCTGAGAATTATCTGAAAGTGAATGTTTATTGTGTTATAATAGGTAAATTTTCTTTTATGTAGGTGATTTCTCTTGGAAATATCTATTTGTTCTACTTTTGTGGTGATTCTTATCCTCAAGAGATTCCCATGAAGATTCTGTCAAAAAGAAGTATAGTCTTGTTTCCTCTCTTACTCCTTTACCTTTGGACAGGAGGAATGCCGTTTTTGGGTAGAGGTTCTGACCTTCGTGCGTTTAATCCTGTTGTACTGGGTAAACAAGAGGCCAACATGTGGCGGTACTACTACGAAGGAAGGCGTTTTAAGCTATTCAACCAGTTGGCAAAGACGCTGCGTGTTCAGTTTCATGCTCCCTATCTTAAAAGTTATTCACTCGCTATGCGAGCAAGCCGAGCTGCCTTGATCTTTCAAAAGGGGCAAAACCGAAAGGATTACGCCAAAGCCTTGCCCCATTTGGAAAAATACTATGCAGGTATCAAGAAGGTATCAGGGAGATCCTTTGAAGTAGAATCCATAGCAAAACGAGAATTGGAGTGGTGGACGATTCGAAGGGAAAGGGAAAAACATCCACCAGCAGATTGGGTCACGGAAATAGCTGCGATTGCTGCTGAGGTGTATGCTATTCCCCAGCAATCGACCAAGCCTCATGCCGAAAAACGGGTAGAGGCCATGTTAATGCGCGATGCTAAAGGAGATTCAGTTACCGAGGAGGATTGGGAGGCTATTGAAGAGATTTTGATTGAAAGCTGGACTGCGCTCTTTGATGCGGTACATGTAGAACGTGGGCGGTAGGAATCAAAAAATGCAAATGTATGGATGTTACAATGTACGACTCCCTACATTTCAATGCACAATCTCCGCATTTCAGTACATTTTCTTTCCCTTTGTATAGGGAATAGGGAATATTAGGATCCATCAACCTCCAACATCCTCGAACCATGCATCCCTTTGTAACCTTCAATAAGTGTTTTTCCCTGGCTCTCCTTTTATTATTCTTATCCTTCCGTTCCTTTGCCCAACCCGAGAAAGTGGGAATGGGCTATCTACTGGAAATAGATTCTGAGGTTTTCCAGGAAACGCGTCAATTTGCAGTCTATGCGCCAGAAGGATATACAGCTAGCGAAAATCGCTATCCTATTCTGTATGTTCTAGATGGAGAGTGGAATTTTCACTTTGTAACGGGTTTAGTCAAGCAGCTGATTAGTAGTGGAGATATCCCACCTATGCTGGTTGTGGGGGTTTACCACAAAAACCGGAACAAAGAACTTACCCCTCCTGGTCCCAATGGGCCTTCGGGGAACTTTGGAGGGGCTGGGAAACTGTTAACTCACCTGGTAGATGAACTTCATCCCTACATGACTAAGCAGTATCGTACCCAACCCTATAGCCTCCTCTTAGGCCATTCTTTTGGAGGACTGTTCTCTCTGTATGCCATGAGAGAGAAACCTTCATTTTTTCAAGCCATTCTCTCCCTTAGTCCTAGTTTGGGGCGAAATGACGAATTTGAACTTCAGCAGGCCCAGTCCTTTTTTACAAATAATCCCACCTATTCGGAATCTTTGTTCCTTGCATTGGGAAATGAAGGTGGCGCTACCTATTACAGCACGCAAAAGTATGTAAAGGAACTGTTTGAGAAGGAAGAGCTTCCTATGCGTTTTTCTTTTGAGCATTTTGAAAAAGAAGACCATATATCTATGACCATACCGGGTATTTGGAAAGGCCTCAAATTTGTCTTTGAAGGCTACAACCCTGACAAACTACCCGCTAAATTGGATGAACTCTACCTGGTAGAATCCCACTTCCGTATGCTTTCCCATAGGTATGGATATAATATCTTTGTTCCCGAACGATATTACCTTTCTTTTTTTCGCGAACAACTCAATGAAAAGGAATGGGACTACGCATTTTACATCTTAGAAAGGTATAAATCCATTTATCCAGAATCTCTCGATCTTATCCAAGCCTATATAGATATCCACACCCTAATGGGCAACCTAGAGGAAGCTGAAAAGTACCGTGGAGAGGCTTTTCCCTACCCCAAGGTAGAAGAACTCATCCGATCTAATTCTAAGGAAAAGGGTAGGGTTTTCTAACATGCAAAGGGTGAAATATCCCCTTTTTCCTCTTAAAGAAGTGCATTTAAGCCATTTTTATGTTAAATTAAGAATAGCAGTTCGTACAATAATGCGATGCTATGTACAATAGAGACCTTGGAATATTTCTTTGTTTCCTCCTTTTTCTTCCCTTAGAGCATAATTCTCAAGAATCTATTGATTTTAGAACCTACTCCGTAAAGGATGGCCTTTCTCAGAACTCAGTATTTGCTGTAATACAAGATCAGGAGGGATTCATGTGGTTAGGGACCCGAAACGGCCTCAACAAGTTTGATGGCTATGAATTCCGTGTATTCCGCCATGAGCCTGGTAATCCTGCGAGTATATCCAACAGCGATATTCGAGCCTTGGGCTATGATAGACTTGGTCAATCCTTGTGGATAGGAACCATGGATGGACTGAATAGGTACGATGCTCGGACCCACCAGTTTTCCAGTTATTTTTTTGACGAAGCGGATTCTTTAAGCTTAAGCCATAATGAGATCACTTCCATCCTGATTGACTCAAAAGGGAGGGTGTGGATAGGTACAAGGCAAGGGTTGAATGTGTACCTTCATGACTTGGATGAGTTTGTGAGACTTTCAACAAAGCAAAATGGCTTGAGTAGTGATGAGATTTCTTGTCTGTATGAGGATGAAATGGGAAATGTATGGATAGGAACCACTAATGGATTAAATAAAGCCATAAACGGTAAGGGAAACGAGGTATCCTTCCTATCCTACCTGACCGAAGAAGCGGATAGTATAGGGAACTCCGGGGATGCAATTCAGGCCCTAACTTCAGATTATTCAGGTAATCTTTGGATGGGATTTAAATGGGGGGGATTAAGTAAATGGAATCCAAAAACGGGAGAAATTAAACGTTTCAGACATAAGGAGTATGATCTGCAATCCATCAGCCATGATAATGTACGCGCTTTGAGTTTTGATGGAGAAGGCAACCTATGGATTGGTACTTTTTGGGGATTAAATAAGTACAACGAAGGTAAAGGAGCTTTCGAACGGTATTTTAACCACGGATATGATGAGAGTAGCCTGGGGAGTAATTCAATAAAATCTATCTACAAAGATAGAAAAGGGAGCTTATGGATAGGATCTTATTTCAAAGGGGTTAGCTTTTTTGACCCGATCGTCAATCGCTTTAAGAATTATCAACAATCCTTGTATATCAATAGCCTTTCTTACAATGTGGTGAGTTCTTTTGCTGAGGATTCATTGGGCAATATCTGGGTGGGAACAGAAGGTGGGGGGATTGATTACTTCGACAGCCAAAACGAGGTCTTTACGCCTTTAAAGGAAAAATTCCCACATATTCCTAGCCCTTTAATCAGCACAAAAAAAATCTTATTGGAAGACAAAGGTCTTTGGATAGGAACCGTTGGAGAAGGCTTAATATTTATAGACACAGAATCTAAGAAATGGATAAACTACCGGAGCGATAATGCGCAAAATACGTTAAACAATGACTATGTATATACGCTATTACCAGATAGACAATACCTATGGATAGGAACCTATGGTGGAGGAGTAAGTCGACTGAATAAGGAAACAGGCCAGATTATGCCTTTTGTAATAGATGCTTCATCTGGCCTAAAAGGGTTGGAGCAGGTACGCGTACTTTTTGAAGATAGCTCTGGAATCATGTGGATTGGTACTGAAGCAGGCTTATATAAAGTAGTCCATATCGCGGAATCAGGGATTTTGACTGTCGCAGCTTATTTGGGAGAAGAGCAGATTTATTGTCTGCACGAAGACCATAAAAACCGCCTTTGGATTGGGACTTTTGGTAGTGGATTATACGCACTTGATTTGTCTACTGAGCACCTTATGCAGTATTCTGTGGATGAAGGCCTTCCCGGTAATTCGATTTTTGGAGTGGTCGAAGACCAGGATTCCTATTTTTGGATAAGCACAGACAAAGGCATCTCCAAATTTAATCCGCAGTCCTCATCTTTTCTCAACTATGGGCTATCTGATGGGTTAATTAACCTGGAATACAATTTTAATTCGTATTTTATTAGCTCCCAAAATGAAATATTTTTTGGTGGGTCTAATGGATTTACCCGATTTGATCCCTCCAAAGTATCGAGTAATCCCTACATACCCCCAGTCGTATTCACGGAATTACTTCAATCCAACGAAGTCATAGACATCGATGAGGAGGGGCCACTCAATGAGGACTTGAATGTTGCAGAGACCCTCGTATTTTCTTATGAACAAGCGAATTTCACCCTGAAGTTTTCCGCTCTTAATTATGTGAGCCCGGAGAAGAACCAATATGCCTATCAAATGGAAGGGCTTGAAAGCCATTGGAATCTCACTACGGGTCAGCCTTCTGCCTCCTATACGATTCAGGATGCAGGAACCTATACCTTTCGATTAAAGGCTGCAAACAATGACGGGCTTTGGAATCCCAATATTAGAACCCTCAAAATAAGGGTTCTTCCTCCCCCTTGGAAAACTTGGTGGGCATTTAGCTTGTATACTATGGCCTTGGTTGCTGCGATCTTGAGCCTGATTGGATTTATGCAGATGAAATCCAGGCTTAAGCAGGACTTACACCTCGAACAAATGCACATCCTGAAACAGGAGGAAATTCACCAAATGAAAATGCGGTTTTTTACCAATATTACCCATGAATTTCGTACCCCGCTTACCCTAATTCTAGGACCTATAGAGGAGCTCTTAAGCAAGGAGAAAGGAGATACCTGGTCGAGGAACCATCTCGCTTCCATTCAGCGCAATGGGAATCGGATGCTCAACCTTGTCAACCAGTTGCTGATGTTTCGAAAACTGGAGACAGATCACCTCGAACTCAATCTTACTGAGCAAAATATGGTCTCTTTTTTAGAAGAGATATATTTAGCCTTTTCTGAGCATGCAGACAAAAGGAGTATTGGCTATACATTTGAGGCGGATAGGCCTGAAATCCTGTTTGCTTTTGACTTGGATAAAATGGAAAAGGTAATCTATAATCTCCTATCCAATGCATTCAAGTTTACAGAAGATGGAGGAAGGATTGAGGTAAAGATCCTTAGCGAAAGTCAACTGCTGAAAATTCTTATCTCGGATAATGGCAGAGGCATTTCTTCCAGTAAGCTCCCCTATATATTTAATAGGTTTTATGAAACCAACCAATCCTTCCACCCTCAATTGAAAAATACGGGGATTGGGCTAGCTATTTCTCGACAGTTGATTGAGTTACAAAATGGGGAAATTACCGTTCAAAGCGTGGAAGGTAAAGGCACAAGCTTTTGCATTGCATTTCCATATTCTGCCCAACAGGCACTTTCTCCTGAACGGCCTTTTGTGCGTAGTAATAGTTTTCCTTCCTTCGCCACTGCCACAAAAAGTAGGGTTCTAACGATTCCGGAACAACGGCAAACAAAGCCTAAGAATACGATATTGATCATAGAAGACAACGATGAAGTACGGGCCTATCTCAACCAGATTTTCCAATCCACCTACCATACCTTACTAGCTCCTGGGGTAAAAAAGGGCTTGGCTATTATGGAGCAAGAGCTTCCCGACCTGATTATAAGTGATGTGATGATGCCCGAAATGAATGGAATTGAGCTTTGTAAGGTGGTAAAGCACAACTTAGCTACCTGCCATATCCCTGTTCTGCTGCTTACTGCCCGAACGCCTTTAATTTTCAAACTTGAAGGGCTTGAGAATGGGGCGGATGATTACCTTACGAAGCCCTTTCATCCAGAGGAACTAACCTTACGGGTAAAGAACTTAATTCAGTCTCGAAAGGAATTGAGAGAACGATTTGTAAGAATTATCAACTTAGAGCCAAGGGAGATTACCACAAGCTCTGCGGATGAGCAGTTTTTACAAAAGGCAATGGATGTGGTGGAAGCCGAAATTGAAAATCCAGAATTCAATATTGAATCCTTTGCCAAGGATATGGCTGTAAGTAGGGCACTCCTCTTTACCAAGATCAAGGCGCTGACTGATCAAACCCCTAAAAACTTCATCAAAAGCATTCGGTTAAAACGCGCCGCCCAACTCCTTAAGAAAAAAAGCCATACCGTATCAGAAGTTGCTTACTTAGTCGGCTTTAGAGACCCCAAATACTTTTCAAAATGTTTCCAGCAGAAATTTAATACCCCTCCTTCGGCTTATTCAAAGGAAAAAGTTCCTTCCTAAATTTTTCACCCCCCTTTTTTAGATTTTACTCCACCTCTCCCCAGGCTTTTCCTTCTAACTTATCGCAGCATAGAATAAGATCTATGGCTGTTAAACACGGGCTTGAGTGAAGTTTAAAGATATTTTCAGGTATCCCAGATTAATAATAGGTCTACTCACTGCATTAATCATTGGCCTGACCCTGATAATCATTTACCTGGCTCTGTGAAGTGATTCTGATAAAGGACTCAACCCCAAACTTACTTATGGAAAAGTACGCTACTACTACACGACTATTCTGCTGTCACATCTTTCTTTTAGGTCTATTAGTAAGGACCGCAGTGGGGCAAACGGGAACGATTAAGGGCAGTGTTTTTGACGATCAATCTGCCCTGGTGGGGGCAACCGTATTCCTCGAAAACTACAAAACAATCGGAGCAAATACCGACCTAAATGGTGAGTTTATCATCAATAAGGTCCCCCTAGGAGAACAGGTTCTCCTGGTAACTTATTTGGGGTATGAGACCTTATCTATTCCCGTCACTGTTATCCAAGGAGAAATAACGCCTCTTCGAGTAATCCTAAAGCCTAAAGACATTGAAGGAAGAGAGGTCCTGATTTCTGCCCAAAGGAGAGGGCAAACACAGGCCATCAATCAGCAGCTTGCCAGCGACAAAATTGCCAATATTATTTCCTCCGATAAAATCCAAGAACTGCCCGATGTCAATGCTGCAGAAGCTATAGGTAGACTGCCAGGAGTCGCCCTTAACAGGAGTGGCGGTGAAGGACAAAAAGTTGTTATAAGAGGACTTGAACCTAAGTTTAGCGCTATTACGGTAAACGGGGTTCGCCTGCCATCGAATTCCAGTACGGATCGGTCGGTAGACCTATCACTCATTTCCCCGGAATTATTGGATGCCATTGAAGTGTTCAAGTCCCCCTTACCAGATATGGATGCGGAGGCCATCGGGGGAACGGTAAATCTCAGAATCAAAAAAGCTCCTGAAGCTCCGCGTCTTACGGCAAAAATTTTGGGTGGATACAATGATTTAAGTGGAGAGTTCAGAGATTATAAAGGCGTCCTGCAGGGTAGCAGACGCTTTTTGAACAATAAACTCGGCGTCATTGTGCAGGGAAGTGCAGAACGCTTTAATCGAAGTGGAGATTTCCTGACAAATACCTGGAGATCAGGGAGAACTGACTCTATGGGTTTAACGGAAATTCTAGGAAGCTCGTTGCGCCTACAAGATCGGGAAGAAATACGCAGGAGGTACAATGGTAGCTTGGCCCTGGATTATCAATTGGCCACCAATCACAGTATCTCCCTCTTTGGGGTATTCAGTCAGACGAATCGAGACCAATTCCGAACGACAGAGGTCTACAATCCCTCGAATCCCTCCATTGATTATACAGGGGAAGGAGTTGAATCAGAGCTTACCCTTACCTCATTTACCCTGTCCGGTGACCACAACTTCAATTGGATAAAAGCGGATTGGAGCGTTTCTAGTTCACAATCTCGAAGTTCTACGCCCTACAACTATATCATTAGGTTTAGCGATACGAAGAATGATTTCGATGTAAACCTTAACCAAAATGCTCATCCACGCAATTACTTCGCGGCTGCAACACCCAATCTTGAAGAGTCAAATTTGGTAGGAGGAGAATTTACGGACAATAACGCCGAAGAAAATACCTATACGGCACTTGCCAACTTTTCCATTCCGATCAATATTGGGTCAGGAGCCAGCCTTGAATTCAAGTTCGGTGGGAAGTACTACAGTATAGATCGAGAGCGAGATTTCAATGTCTTATCTGAGAATTTCTATTATCTGGGGGGAGAATTCACTAGAAATGCAGCTAACGAATTGGGGGAGAGCAGTGATCAATTAGCCTATCTTCCTACCAATGGTAACCTCATCGGGATCAATTCGTTTCTCACTGCTGACGAAGGTCCTCCCTTCATCAATGAGGCTGGCGACGAACTGTTTCTTAATATCGATTTTGACCAGGATTTTGTCCGGTCTTTCTATGAAGCACAGCGTCCTATTTTGAATAACAACCGCTTTGCGATAGTCAATAGATATTCGGTCAATGAAACCATTACCGCTGGATACGCTATGTTGAAGCTGAAAGTGGGTACCTGGCTAACGGTTATCCCTGGATTTCGGTATGAATACTCTGACAATGAATACCAGGGAGGAATTTCAACAGTAAATGGTAGGTATGGAGTAAATGGAGATTTTATAGACACCACAACCTTTCAGTCTTATGGTGAGTTTTTACCCCACCTACACATAAAAATCAAACCTGCGGACTGGTTCGATATCCGTGCCTCTTATGCCCAAACCCTAGCTAGGCCAGACTTCCTTTGGGTTACTCCCAGAACTCAAATCAATAATACCTCCCTAGCTATCAACTCGGGCAATCCCGACCTAGAATATTCCAAATCCATCAACTACGACTTTCACCTTTCTGCCTATGACCCTATTTTAGGCTTATTGACTTTAGGGGTCTTTTACAAGGATATTAGTAATTCATTCTTCCCTTGGACTATCATCCTTGCGGATCAGGACATTGCAGAAAGAAATGGCCATCCGGGTTTTCCAGGCTATGAGCTTACCTCCTACACCAACTTGGATGAGGCAAACGTTTATGGTTTCGAGATAGATTTGCAAACCAATCTCAACTTTCTTCCTAAGCCCTTTAATGGAATCGTTCTTAGTACCAATTATGCACGCTTATTTTCCGAGACCAAGGCATTTTTTACTACCTCGGAGACAGAACTGATTTCTGCGGTTCCTCCCATTTTTGAAACGACCTATACTACTGAGGAACGTACCGTGGATATGATCAGCCAATCACCTCATATTTTCCACCTATCTATTGGCTACGACATCAACAAATTCTCAGCAAGAGTTTCCACAATTTTCCAAGGAACTAAAGCAAGCAGTTATGCGCTGGATGAAGATTTTGACCGTTTTACCCTCGAATTCTGGAGGTGGGATGCTTCTATACGCCAAGGTATCGGGGAAAACTGGAGCGTTTTTCTCAACCTCAATAATATTTCCAACCAGCAAGATATTTCTTTCACCCGAACGAGAAATTTTCTGAATACGGTACAGACCTATGGGTTCACAGGTACCGTAGGCGTTCAATTTCAACTGTAAATCATTTTTTAGTCTTGCCTACTCTCTGTTCTTCCTTGAAAGGAATTTCGAAGGAGTGCGAGTCGGAAGCAAGCAGGACTATACTCAAACCTAACACCTTTAAATTATGCGAAAGATTAACAAACCTACTTATCTGGTGATACTCCTAATGACCACGATGAGTGTATTGTGGGCTCAACCACGTGTCGTGGACATACCTGATAATGGAGACCCAGTTACACCTGTAGATATATTCCCATTCATTATGGGAGACACTACTGAAATGGGAGCACGTGTCGATACCAATACCATTTATACCTTAGAAAATGGGGTTGTATACTTTTCGTCGGACCGCTTGGTAAATAAGCCTTCCTGGACCCTGCACCTTCGTGCAAAAGATCTCGAAAATACAGACCAGAAGCCCATTATTACCCGTATCCCAGATGATTTGGGGGAGAGGCCTAAAATTGCCTATCCAGAGGGGGATATGATTCTCGAAAACCTTTGGATTATTGGTGGGGAAAATGGGCCTGGAGAAAGTCATGATTGGGGCCAGATTAGGCTTTTAGGAGAAAATACCCGCCATGTTGTAAAGGATTGTATTCTTGAGAAGGACAGGGGCGGATTTTTGCAACTTCGGGCAGATGGGGTAAAACTATTTGTAGACAATTGTATCCTGCGGAACGGTGGAAACCGATTCATTCTCGAGGGAAATGGCCGGGGAATTGACTCCCGAAACTTTTCCTTCGACTCACTCGTGGTAACCAATACCGTGATTCATAACATCATTGACCGAGTATTTCGCAGCATCGGGAATACGATCCCTCACAACTACATAGAATTTGACCACAACACCATTTTTAACGTTGCGGGAAGGCATGGCTATTTCAATTTTGAATGGGTGCGAGTGGCTAAGGTTACCAATAACCTGCTAATCAATCCTATCATGTTGGGTACCACACCTGCTTTGACGGATGAGCAAAACCAACCAGACAATGAATCCCATAAGATTTTCACGGTAGATACTGTGACCAGTGAGACCCAATTCCAGATTTCGAACAATAATATTTTTTATACCCAGGACGTGATCGACGTTTGGGCCAAGCATGATACGGTAAGTCGCCCAGAGGTATATTCTGCTTTGATGAAGCAGGTAATGGGAGCAGATACAGCAAATAGCTTTATCGAAGAAGTCATTGAGCTAAAAAATGTACCTATTCCCATCACACAGTATATAGACGATTTGTATGCAGATCCCAGCTCCACAGAAATGTTTGACTTCGTAGTAGAAGATAGCGCAGTAGCAGGGACTGCCTTGGACTTTGGCAACCTGTTCAACTTTGCCAACTTCGATCCTTGCTATGATTCAGGCGCTCAGTCGGCAAGTGCATCAACTGATGGGGGGGGCATAGGAAAGTTCAATACGTGCACAACCCAATCGACTTCCATCGCCAGTAGAATTAATGAAGACCTTTTATTGAACATCTTCCCCAATCCGCTTGATAGGGAAGCTCGTGTGAGTTTCACCCTGCGTAAGCCAGGACATGTGAACATTCAGGTGGTAGATATGTTCGGGCGCGTTGTGGAAGAACTAACCAATCGCCAGATAGGAGTGGGTGAACACACTCAACAGTGGGAACTTAAGGATAAGTTGGCTGCAGGCATGTACATGGTTAAACTTGAAACGGTTGAGGGGGCTATGGTCCAAAAGGTTCTAGTTAGATAGCGTGTTTCATATGTTAAGTTAGAACAGTAGTGAGCGAGAGATGAGTTGCCCGATTTTCTCGCAAGTTTAGTGGCCGGCATAATTCCAGAAGGTGGAAGGGATGATCCCCCCACTTCCAGGAATTATCCGGCCATAATTTGTATACAACCCAAAATTCATTATTCAAATAACCGCTGGTTGTGAAAGATATAGCCAACGTGGAAGAGCAACTGAAAATTTCTTTGAGGCGAATCTAAGTAATTGACCCGAATCGCCACAGGACCGGCTACACTATGATAGATCAATCCAGCCGTTAGGGCATAGCTGGGGTTCCAGGCTTGGTAGTCAAATTCAGCTGTTTGACTGGGGCCTTGTATTACTTCACCCACTCGGTTGATGAAATACCCTTCTATCCGGTAATCCCAGCTATTTTCCAATTTCCACACCAACCGTAAGCCAGCCATTCCATAGGCATTGGATCGGAAGCGCGTTTGGAATCGAGTGCTACTTTCTGTGAAAGGTTCTGCTTCCCCAGCGTATAAAAGAGTAGAGAAGTAGTTGGAAAATGCAGGAAGATTGGCGTAATAGGCTTTGAGGTGGTAGCCCAGCGATAAGCGACCTGTAGTAAAGTAGCGCTCTCCCTCTGCAGCAAGACGCCACCACCGATGATTTTGGTCTACCTCTATGTTCGGGGCATTTTCAGCACCTGCCTTGAACGTCTCCTCTCCTGTAATAAAAGAAGCAGAGAATACATGTCCCGAGCCTTCTGAAGCGTATTGCCTTCGATTTAGGCTACTCCTTTCGTAGGCGATTCCCAGCATAAGACCCTGGAACTTGAGGTGGTCTAAGTCTTCAGAGGGATCGCCCAAGCGATATTCTGGAATCAAATACTTATCAGAATTGAAGAAATAGGCTCCAGATGCAACCCATTTTCCAGACTTACCCGTCGCCATTCCGATATCTAGGCGGAAGGTTCTGTCGATTCGACTCAATTGGGGCTGCTCATCGTCTTTGAACAAGAAGTCATTGGAGTCTTCGAAGTCTCGATTGTTGTACGTATAAGAGGGCTCTATATATACGCTGGGTCTTCCTGGGAAAAAGGTTTTACTTCTTAGATGCGCAGAGGTGTAGAAGTCTCCCGCGTATCCATTGGCCTTGACTTTGGTAAGATTCTTTCTTAAAAAAGTATATTCCGCATCTGCATAGATATATCCAATCCCTCTGGATGCAGCGAGAATGCCTAGTCTGAATTCCAGTAAATCCTGTGCTTTGAGACCGATGTCAAAGGTATAGGATGAACTATCTTCCTCATAGTAGATTGCAGGTAAAATCTGTTTAAAGAAGGGTTCGCTTGCCAGGCGGTAGTAGTTTGCCTTGATACTCGAAATGGAATGGTCTTTTCTGTTTCCTTGAAGATTTTTAAGGATGTAATTGGCTTGTCGTTCGGGAATTCCAGACGTTTGAATATGTCCAACTTGAAGGGGAATAGAGTCTGCCCAGTAGGTCCTACGCCTTGAATCAACGGAGGTTTTAGGCATCCTCGCTTGAATTTTTTCTTTTACCTCATCCATATGAGACTGGGCCTCCTCATATCCTCTTTGGATAAATTGAGGGGCTTGATCAAAGTCCAAGGCAGATAGACCTTTTAGGTCGGGTTCCATATAAATGTTGCCCGGACCAACTACCGAGTCTGTTTTCTTGACTAAGGCATAGAGTAGTACCTGTGAAACCAAGGATTCCTCTAGGTCTAAAGGGTACCCTAAAAAGTTTTTGTCGGATACATTGGCTCCAATGATAATGTCTGGTTGAAAGGTTGCTTGCATGCTGTCGATAGGGAAATTGTTATAAATCCCCCCATCAAATACGTACTTATCTTCAATTTTTATCGGCCGATAGAAAAGGGGGACTGACATGGTTGCTCGTATGGCCTCATTGAGTTTTCCTCGTGATATCCATAGGGATTCCTCCGCGAAAACCTCAGAGGCTGTGGTTCTATAAGGGACAAATAAACTATCGAAATTTTCTCCCGATAGTTGGTTTGCCTGGGCAAGTTTCTCTGCGAGGGTAAAATTGAGGCTCAGATCGCTTGCTAAAAAGGTAGAAAGAGAAGGGCCTGTGCCTTCCTTTACCTTTAATTCTACCGTTAGGGTAGAAGGATTAGCCGCAGGTTGAGTAAAGTAAAACTGATAGGGTTTGGGGATACTTCCATTGATCCAATCCAGGAATTCTTCTGAAAGTACCATTTCTTCAAGTTGTGCAGGAGAATAGCCCGCCGCATAAAATCCCCCAATTACGCCCCCCATGGAAGTTCCTGCCACATAGTCTATGGGAATATTGGCTTCTTCTAGGGCTTTTAAAATTCCGATGTATGCAATACCTTTTGCTCCACCCCCAGAGAGTACGAGACCTACGGTTTGCCGCGTGCTATCTTGGGCCAATAAGGAAGTTTGAAGAATTGGGATAAGAAATAAGACGAATGTGAGCGGTACAAACTTGTACCGCGATATTCGGTAGCATCTCGTAGGTGCAGGTGGGTACATTTTTTCTATCTAAAATTCCGGTTTGCAACATTTAGCGATCGCCAAAGCTTATCCCTATTCCCCGTGCAGTTCGCAATAAAAAGCTATCGGGTTTTACGTAATTATAGCTTGAAGTAGCCTCTTCCAGGGAAACATCAGTGATAGTGTTATTTTTGTATGCAGCCATCCGGGTATACTTTTTCTCCAATACCATTTCAAAGGCTTTTACTCCAAATTGTGTAGCCAGAATCCGGTCAAAGGCAATGGGAATTCCCCCCCTTTGGAGATGCCCCAGTACAGTTACCCGAATGCCCATTTCACAGCCAAACTTTTGCATATTCTCTTTCAACTGGAATCCAATACCTCCCAGTCGTTTATGCTGATACCCCACAACGCCAGAATCGGTTGCGACCACATCTCCATCTATAGGATGGGCTCCTTCAGCCACTATGATGTTGGCAAAGCCTCTCCCTTCTTTGAAGCGTGCATTGATGCGGTTTACCACATGTTCCATTTTATAGGGGATTTCAGGGATCAGGCATACTTCCGCTCCCCCTGCGACTGCAGCGTGTAGGGCAATCCACCCCGCATCTCGGCCCATTACTTCCAAGATCATGACCCGGTTGTGGCTTTCTGCTGTGGTGACCAACTTGTCTATCGCTTCAGTTGCGATCTGGGCAGCGGTTCGAAACCCAAAGGTAAAATCAGTGGCTGATAGGTCATTGTCGATGGTTTTAGGTACCCCAACCATGTTTAAGCCTTTGGCGGCGAGCTGTAGGGAGATCTTTTGAGACCCATCTCCCCCGATACTGATGATCGCTTCTATATTCCAATCCTTACATCGTTTAACGAGTTCATCCGATCGGTCTTCTGTTATCCAAGTTCCATCGGCCTGTTGGACGGGCCAGTTGAAAGGCCCTCCTTTATTGGTTGTTCCAATGATGGTGCCTCCTTTTACATGAATTCCGGCGACGGTTTTCTCATCTAACACCATGATTTCTTGAGGATCACGCAGGATTCCATTAAAGGCTTCACGGCTTCCCAATACTTCCCAATCCCCTTCTTGACTTGCTCGCTTTACAATGGCCCGAATTACAGCATTTAAGCCCGGGCAATCGCCCCCACCTGTAACAACCAATACTCTTTTTTTCATGTAGGATGTGATTTGGTCCAAAGCTAAAAAAAATCTCTAATTTATTATCTTTGGAATTAATACTTACTACCTAATCCCCCTAACCCAACGTGAGCAAATCAACCCAAAAAGGCAAACGCAAGGAAACACCCTTAATGCGCCAATACTATGCAATCAAAGCTAAATATCCAGGCACAGTATTGTTGTTTAGGGTAGGGGATTTTTATGAGACATTTGGGGAGGATGCGATAGAGGTATCCAAGGTATTGGGGATTGTACTTACCAAGCGCGCAAATGGTGCCGCGTCTCACGTAGAACTTGCGGGTTTCCCACACCATGCGTTAGATACCTATTTGCCCAAACTTATACGAGCGGGAAAGCGCGTGGCAGTTTGTGATCAATTGGAAGATCCGAAACAAGCCAAAGGGATTGTAAAGCGGGGAGTGACGGAATTGGTTACACCTGGTGTCACTTTCAATGACAAGGTACTTGAAGGAAATAAACACAATTATCTCGCCTCTCTGTATATCCACAATGGAAAGGAAATGGGCTTGGCGTTTTTGGAAGTATCTACAGGAGAATTCTTTTGCTGTTCTGGCGAAGCCAAATACGTTCAAAAAATTATTCAAACCCTCGATCCTTCTGAATTATTGGTGGCGAAAAAGGACCTTCGTAAGGTAGAAGCCTTGCTAGGAGAAAATGTATATACTACCCGTATAGAAGATTGGGCCTTCCAATATGATTTTGGAAGAGAGAAATTGCTCAAGCAATTTGGTACGAGCTCCCTGAAAGGCTTTGGGGTGGAGGAAGAACATTTGGGTACCATCGCTGCAGGGGTAATTTTATACTACTTAGATGAAAATCAGCAAAAGGAGATTGGTCATATCAACAAAATTTTCCTGTTTGAAGACAGCAAATTTGTGTGGATGGACCCCTTTACGGTGCGCAATCTGGAATTGATTCGCCCATTACATCCAGATGGGAAGGCATTAGTGGAAATTCTGGATAAGACCCTTACCCCCATGGGTGCACGACTCCTTCGAAAGTCCTTGCTCATCCCCTTAAAGGATGCTGCTCAAATACAACAACGCCTGGATATTGTAGAGACTTTTTTAAAAGACCAAGCCTTATCCAAAAATTTGGGGGATCGGCTAAATGAAATTGGGGACTTGGAGCGTTTAGCTGCTAAACTTGCTATCGGTCGAATTACCCCCAAGGAATCCGTCTTGTTGCGGCAGTCTTTGCAACAAGTTCCGCTCATCAAGCACCTTCTGCTGGAGTCTGGTTCCAAGCCTTTAGCAAAACTTGCCCACTCCTTTGAAGAAGTTAGCCCCATTCTGGAAGTATTAGATCGATACTTGGAAGAAGAAATCGAAGGCAATTTGGGGGAAGGAGGAATCATAAAAACTGGTATAGCAGAAAATTTAGACGAGCTCCGGGACCTCAAGCGCAATGGAAAGGAACGCCTTTTGGATATGCAACAGCGCGAGGTTCGGCTCACGGGAATTTCTTCCTTAAAAATTGGTTATAACAAAGTATTTGGCTATTACTTGGAGGTTACCCACGCACATAAGGATAAGGTTCCAGATGAATGGATTCGAAAGCAAACCCTGACCAATGCCGAACGCTATATAACCGAAGAACTCAAATCCTATGAGGAGCGGATTCTTTCCGCGGAGGAACAGATCCAGCAAATTGAAGGAGAACTTTACCAGCAGATGCTCCAATTACTTCAGGGCTTTATGTATACCCTTCAAGGGAATGCACGGGTGATCTCTGGGGTAGATATGCTATTGTGTTTTTCTCTGGTAGCACTGCAAAGGTCCTATGTACTACCAGAAATATCTTCTACAGATGAATTGAAGATCACACAAGGAAGGCATCCTGTCATAGAGTATACCCTACCCAGTGATGCACCTTATATTCCCAATGATGTCCATTTGAATAGAGAGACTCAACAGATTCTAATCATTACAGGTCCCAATATGGCGGGAAAGTCTGCCTTGCTCCGCCAGACGGCCTTGATTGTTATTATGGCTCAAATGGGTTGTTTTGTTCCTGCAGAATCTGCTCACATAGGTTTAGTGGATAAGATCTTTACGCGAGTAGGAGCCTCGGATAATATATCCAGTGGGGAATCAACCTTTATGGTGGAAATGAATGAAACCGCTCAAATTGCCAATAATGCTTCTCCCAAAAGCCTTATTCTATTGGATGAAATTGGCCGTGGAACCAGTACCTACGATGGTGTTTCGATTGCATGGGCATTGGTAGAATACCTGCATGAGACTCCAGCCTGTCAAGCCAGGACCATGTTTGCTACCCATTACCACGAGCTCAATGAACTGGAAGGTCGGTTAGGTAGGGTGAAAAATTACAATGTAGCTGTAAAAGAGGTGGACGGAAAGGTGCTTTTCTTACGGAAGTTGCGAGAGGGAGGAAGTGAACATAGTTTTGGAATTCACGTAGCAGAAATGGCAGGTATGCCCCAGGATTTGGTAAGAAGGGCTCAGGATCTCTTGAAACATTTCGAGCAAAATCGGGTCAATGATAAAGAGTTGTCCAAACAGGTTAAGTTTTCCACGCGCTCCCAAATTCAACTCAATATGTTTGAATTAAAAGATGCAGACACGCTGAAAATTAGAGAAATCTTACAGGGAGTAGATATCGATCGGATGACGCCCGTTGAAGCATTATTGAAATTGAAAGAGATCAAGGAGGTGCTTTTAAACTAGAATTTCCGTTACAGAAGAGATATTGGAAATACGCTCATCCTGTAACGGAAATATGGTCTTTTACCGAAGAGGGTTTCTTCAGCCTACAAACTGGGCCAAATAATGATATCGGCTTGTTTTTTGGATAAAGAGCAAGTGGCGCAAAAGACATAATTTTTCATAAGAATTGTTAGTACAATAAAAAGTAAAATGTAAGACGAATAATTCATTCAAACTTTATATTTATCCTTATGAGCAAATAGAGTGCTAAATCATACTTAACGAAGGAAAAAAATAAATTTTTTTTGAAAAAAAATATTTTGACTTAGCTAAATAGTTGATAATCAAAAAAGTAAGCTCAATTTGTCAACTAAAAGATAATACGCTAAAATTGATTCGCATACCTTGCAGAAGGATATTGAATAACTTAGCTGTCTATAGAGACAAGACATAAACAGATTTTTTTCACACTTAAGAAAGTAGAACAAATGGGAAAGCCGATCGAAATCACCGACGCGAACTTCGAAGAAACCGTAATCAAATCAGATAAGCCTGTTTTGGTAGATTTTTGGGCCGAATGGTGTGGTCCATGTCGGGCCATTGCACCGATAATAGAGGAGTTGGCAACTGAAATGGACGGACAAGCTGTAATAGGCAAAGTAGATGTAGACCAGAACCGCAAGGTATCTTCAGAGTATGGGGTTATGAGTATTCCTACACTCCTGGTCTTCAAAGACGGGAAGGTAGTTGACAAGCAAGTAGGCTTGACTTCCAAAGGGGTTCTTAGCCAAAAGCTATCCTCTCATATTACAGTTGCCTAGCGTACAGCCTCATTTTTTTGAGCCGTTAAAAAGAAAGGCGCTGGAAGAAATCTATCTTCCAGCGCCTCTTTGTATGGTCTTTGTTTTTAACTGAATATGGGTTATCAAACGGCTACTCTTTGCCCATTTTCCATAGCGGGATAGCAGATATCGAGGACAGATTTCAATCGTTCTTTTAAAGATTTGCGATGAATAATAAAGTCAAGAAATCCATGTTCTAGAACGAATTCAGCTGATTGAAATCCTTCTGGCAGATCCTTTCCTATGGTTTCTTTGATGACCCTGGGTCCTGCAAAGCCAATTAGGGCACCTGGCTCAGAAATGTTGAAATCGCCCAGCATGGCAAAACTAGCCGTAACTCCACCAGTTGTAGGATCGGTAAGTAAAGAGATATAGGGGATTCCGTCTTGAGCCAACAGGGCGAGGTGCGCACTGATTTTTGCCATCTGCATAAGGCTAAAAGCCCCCTCCATCATTCGGGCACCTCCGCTTTTCGAAATGATTAACAAAGGAATCCTCTTTTCGCGACATACCTGTATAGCGCGTGATATTTTTTCACCTACTACACTCCCCATGCTGCCCCCGATAAAGCGAAAATCCATACTCGCAACCATCAGGTCCCTTCCGAAGATAGGACCATAAGCCGTACGAACTGCATCATGGAGACCGCTTTTTTCGCGACTCTTGACAATCCGATCTGTATACTTTTTGGTATCCTCAAAAGCGAGGGGATCTGCTGAAACCAAAGATTTTCCGATTTCAACAAACTGATTATCATCGAAAAGTATTTCAAAATATTCTTCACTCCCAATCCTTAAATGGAAATCGCATTCCATGCACACGAAGCTATTCTTTCGCAATAACTTAGATTGTAGCGCCTTTTTACAATTGGGACACTGGGTCCACAGACCCCCAGGAGTATTATTTTTATCCTCCGTTTTAGTCTGAATGTTTTTCTGCCCTCTCTTGAACCAACTCATAAGCAAGCTTTTAGGTAAAACTTGATACAAATATAACAAATCCCCATGAAAGCTTGGAAATTTTCATACGTTCGTATAAGCTCCTTTACCTTTAGGAAAGTAAAGAGTTGAAAAAGAAATAAAAACCTAAGTGGCGCTTTAAACTTAACACGAAGATTATCTACATGTATATAATTGGAGCAAATGTCCAGCTGTGTTATGCAAAAAAAGAAAGGAAAGGAGATAAAGGTGATTCAAGGAATTTAGAAAAAAGGAAATTCTAATGTTGAACAATATGAACACAAAACTTAATCCGGGGCGTTGTCTCAATTTATTCCTTGAATAGGTTAAGGTCGTGAAATAGTTACATGAAAATATGTTTTAATTGAAGAATCGGCTAGTATTTTTATTAAAAATTTGACAAAAATATTTATTTCAAAAAAGGATACTTAATTCTGATTTTGCTCACTATATTTTAACATTTTTTCAATCCCAAGAATGAATGCTTCAAAATCCCTTTCATTCATTTCCTTTTTCATTAAGTGAGATAAAACTTTCAGGTAATCGCTGTAATCCCGATATAGTCTTTTTCCCTTTTCTGAAACATCCAGAAAAACTACTCGACGATCGTCTTTGGAGTTTTTTCTGTAAACTAGCTTTTGACGCTCAATTTTATCGATTACACTGGTAAGAGAGCTAAGTTTAATATTGAAATTCTCACCGATTTCTTTCATTTTTCGTGGTCCTTCGATGAATAACCACTGAATGATTTCCATCTCCATACCAGTAATTTTGTACTTGGTTTTGATGTAATGGTGATGCTTACGGCGAATTTCATTTAGAGAAGTCATACAATTAATAAGGCGATCAGTAGGATTATAAACCTGAGTCGTTTCCATAAATTTTATACTTTAATACAACACCTATGAATTAAACATATTTTATAATCACAATTTACACATATTTCTATTTTT
>JBCCTX010000078.1:0-23979 GCA_039197765.1 Bacteroidota bacterium | reverse complement strand
AGTTTTTGGGCGTATTGAGTACAGTATTGGTGATAGGGTTTGCCCTATCCTCCTGTTCACCTCCTTCTGTTGATGCTTGGGATAAGACTCAGGTAGAACGAGAAGTACGGGAAATGTTAGATGCATATTTTACGGATATCCAACAGTCCGGTTTGACAGCAGAATTTGCCTATTTGGACTCAACAGAAGACTTCTTTTGGGTACCTCCTGGATACGATTCTGCCTTGGATTACGACTCTGTTCGGACCATCCTGGAATATAATGCCTCTTCCCTTCAAGAAATTTCTTATGCCTGGAATGATCTTCAAATTCATCCACTCAGTCGGGATATTGCTACGTACACAGGGATTGTGCTGGGAGAAATTTCAGATACCTCAGGAATGAAATCCAATGTGCATATGCTGGAGTCGGGCACGGTAATTAGGCGAGACGATGGATGGAAAATTCTTTGTGGTCAATCGCGGGATTTTCCGGGCGTAGTTCAGTTGCCTTGAAAGGCTAGAGGAGATTAACAGTATGTGGGTCCATAGTCCAAAGCTTGGGTTTTGAAGTAGCAATTTATTGTCTCCCCTCTTGATACATCTGCTCAATCTCTTTCTCATATTGCCCCAATATAAGAGGTCGTATAGGCTTTAGCGTATGGGATAATAAACCACTTTCCTGTGTCCAGGGTTCGTGTAAAAGGTGGAATTCCTGAATGCGCTCGTGCCCAGGAAGATCCTGGTTAAGTTCGTTGATTTCTTGCTGAAGCTGGTCCTTAACCTTAATATTTAGGACCATGTAAAGAGGACTCGTCCAATGAACACCTTCTTCTTCGGCCCACTCAGCGAGGGCAGCGAAATTGGGGAGGATTAAGGCACTGAGGAAGGGTCGTTTAAATCCTATGACCAGCAATTGGTCGATGAATCGCGATTCGCGAAAATGTGCTTCAACAAGCTGTGGGGCAATATACTTTCCTGCTGAAGTTTTGAATATATCTTTTTTTCGATCGGTGATTTGAAGGAACCGCTTTTTGACAAAGTGGCCCATATCCCCTGTATGAAGCCATCCGTCTGCTGTGAGGACTTGCTGTGTAGCCTCTGGCTCTTTGAAATATCCTCGCATAACATTAGGTCCTTTGACCAGAATTTCTCCTACTCCCTCTTCATTAGGCTGATCGATTTTTATCCGGACGCCAGGTAAAGGGAGTCCAACTGTTCCATAGGCATTCAGACCTGGTTTCATGCGATTTACCGTTACTACAGGAGAGGTTTCAGTCATACCGTATCCCTCACGTATCGGTATCCCCCCTAAGGCAAAAGTGCGGGATATAGCGGGATTCATATGAGCAGCACCAACTACGATACACTTTAGTTTTCCACCGATAGCTCTACGAAACCGCCTAAAAATAAGGGTTCGAAAAAGCAACATTTTTATCCACTTACTGGGATCTAGGCCTTTCTTTTCTTTATACTTTGTGCCGTGGCGAAAGGCCCAATTCAGCAAGTATTTACCTAAGAATTTCTTCTCTGTTTTGGCTACTAAAGCCACCTTATACATTTGCTCTAAAATCCGAGGGACGGCAGTGAACAGGTGTGGTCGAACACCATATAAGTGTTTAGCTAATTCCTTGGGTTCTTCAATGAGGTAGATTTCAAGGCCCAAACAGAGGTAGGTATAAAGGGCCGTGCGTTCGAGAACATGGCTGTATGGGAGAAAACTAATTACCCTATCTGAGGGTTTTAACGGCAGAAGAGGTGCCATAGCAGTGACATTCGCCATAATATTCTTATGGCTTAGCATAACCCCTTTGGGAATCCCCTTGGTTCCAGACGTATAAATGATCGTAGACAGATCTTCTTCATGAATGGATGGGTAACTCTCATCCGAGGTCTCAGGGGTAGAAAATCCAGATAAGGTAGTGTGAAATCTTTGGCTGCCTGAGCCTCCTATTTGAAAGTAGGGAATATCTCCCCAGGTATCGCGATACCTTTCCACCAGCATCTCATCCTGTAAGAAAATAGCTTTAGCTTGGGTCTGATCGACTATGTTCCCCAATTGTTCTGTTTTGGTCGTACTGTGAACCAGTACGACAGTTATCCCTAGCCGTTGAGCTGCAAGGTCAAGAAGAACAAAAGGAAGGGTGGCAGCTTTAGGAAGGAGCAGAATAAAATCCCCTTTTCCTATTCCCTGCTCTATTAAGAAATGAGCATAAGTCTTGAGTTGCTTTTCCAGTTCCTGGGTCGAATAGCTCTTCCATCCTTCTCCAACTTTTACGTTGATTGCTTTGGCGTTGGGAGAATGCGACAGTTGGAAGGGAATCAGGTCAAACGTTCTGGTTAAGTTCATGGGGATCACCTATAGGTACCTTTTGTGAGACAGCAGCCAATTCCAATAAATCGTATAGATATTCATGGTATTGGGGGAAGGAGGGGAGATTGTTGTGCCCGCCTCCTTCAATAACCATAAGTTCAATGTCTTGTGGACGTATTGCTTTTAACCTATAGCTGTGGGAAATGGGTATAAGTCGGTCTTTGTCTCCATGAATGATGTAAATGGGAGCTTCTACTTGGGTAATAAATTGGTCTGTCCGGATCTGATACCTAAGAATATATTTTAATGGAAGGATAAATGCCCAGCGTTTGATATTGTGGTAAAAGCTGAAGTAAGGAGAATCCAGTATAAGCATGCGAGGATGGTTCCAAGAGGCAATTCTTGCAGCAATTCCACTACCTAGCGATCTGCCGTAGATGATGATCTGCTCTTCGGAATATTCCTTTTGTAACCACTTGTACAGTTGTTGGGAATCGTTGTATAGGCGGGTTTCTGTGCGCTTTCCTGTACTTTTGCCAAAACCCCGGTAATCCATCATAAAGAAGTCGTACCCATTGCTGATAAAGTCCTGGGCAAACTTTGCCCAACCTTTGATACTCCGCGAGTTTCCCTTGAAGTAGTAAATAAGGCCCCGACTATTGGGAACTTTGAAATGTAAGCTGTTGATCTTTCCTCCATCTTCCATCTCAAATGTTCGTTCTTCAAAATCAAAAGGATAGGTAAAGGAAAAATGAGGAGGGAGGATTTCGGGGCGAAAAAAGAAATAATGCTGGGTAAAATATACTGTGAGCATAATTCCCAAGTAGATTGCAAGTAGTATGAGTAGGAGGTACATCGATAGGTTTTTAAGCAGGGAGAAATAAGAGTCGAGAATCGGAATAGAAAAATTCAAGCATGCATTTACACACTCGTTTCTCTCATTTGGCAGCAACTAGGTCTCTCTTCTGGCTTCTTATTCTAAAATATAAGATAAATTTTCCTGATATGAGGAAAAGGTCCCCAAATCTTTGTGCTTGCCTCCTGGGATGACGAAGAAATTATCAGATTCTTTTAAAACTCCTTTTAGTCGCGCTGCACTTCGGAAGGGAACAATGCGATCTTTGGTTCCCTGGAAAATCGAAATAGGTTGTTGTACCTCAGACAGGAATTGATGGACAGGCATGCTGTAAACAGGATCAATAAAGCGGTACAGAGGGTGATGATCAAATAAGTCTTTTAAGCTGTAGAAGGGGGTTTCCAGAACCAACTGCTTGCAAGCTTTTTTAGAAGCTAGAAATGAAGCAGGGGCGGTTCCAATGGAACGGCCATATATGACAATCTCTCCCGCTTCCATACGCTCCAGCGCCCATTTGTAGGAGAGTTCTGCAGCATGGTACACGTTCTCCTCTGTAGGGTTGCCACTGCTCTTTCCAAAACCGGGGTAATCAATCAGCAGAATGTCGTGATTTCGCTTAGTAAAATCCTCGGCATATTGTGTCCAGCGTTGGAGATTGTCCGAATTGCCGTGGTAATACAAAACCAAGCCCTTGCGTAGGCCTTGCGCAGGCATGAATACGGAATGGATATTGAGGCCTAGCTTTTCATCTCGTAGGAAAAACTCTTCATGTGGAGCAGATAGGTTTAAGGGCTTATCCAGTTCTAGCCGCTTAGGCCTGAAAATCAGTTTTTTCTGCAAGGTGTCTAACATGCCACAAAGGTAAGAATTGATCGGGAGAAATGAGCGTTCACCTGTATAGGATAGGTAGGTATACTTCGATCTGAATCAAAGGGTTACTGGGGACCGTGGACTAATTAGCTAATAAATCCATCTACTGCCCCAAATCACAATTGTCTGTAAATCCAGTCGCATCAAAGCAATAGGTGACACTGGCTTGTTGGGAATTGCTCTTTGCAATTTCCAGCTTGAGGGTATGCTCTCCATTGCGTTTGGGTGAACAATATTCAAAAAAGTAGAAGCTATTTACATTGGAGCAGATTCTGGAGGCAATGTTGTTGAAAGATTGAATGAGGGCATCGAAATCATCGGCAAATTCAAAGCCATCTCTGCCAAAGAGTTCCAGCTTATCTGGGTCAATAAGCTCACCCAAGCCAATAGTAAAGACAGAAACTTCCTTGCCCATGGTAGTATTGATCGCATCTGCAGCATCTTGCTCCGTACGCCAGGAGGCCTCATCATCCCCATCGGTGAACACAACCAACTGGGAAATACTGACTACTCCCTTCTCATCTATACCCGCCAGATCCTTGACGATAAGGGCGCCCTGCTCAATTCCTCCGTGTAGATTGGTTGAACGATCCTGAGGTAAATCCGCGTTGATACTGTTTATCGCACTAGCAAGTGCAGCTGTATCAGAGGTAAAATCAATTAATTCATGGATATCTGCCATTCCATCGAAATAGTAGATAGCAGCTTGTGGGTTTCCGTTACTTTCTCGAATGACCTGACTTAAAAATAGCTGCGCGGCGTCCTTAAGCGTCTGAAGGCTACTGGGATTCATAAATATAGACCCGCTGAGGTCAAGCAATAGGACGGTATATATATTAAACTCACCAGGAAGAGGGGTGATTTTCACCTCACTTTCTAAGGGATTAATAGCCTTTGCGTTTTCAAAAATAGTAAAGTCATCTTTTGTAAGGTCTGGAAGACCAACTGTATCTCCATTGATGACTTCCTGAATCTTTAGGGTGATGAATACATTTTGGGGCAGGGTAAATCCCTGACCCGCTACAGCAAGCTCTAACCCCGTTTTTTCCAGGACCAGTTCATCCGAGCAATCAGTAGGCTCAGTAGTCGGAGGGGTGACGACAACTCCAGGGTCACTGGGTTCTGGAGTTTGTGGACTAGGCTGGTCATTATCATCTCTGCAGGCACTAAATGCATACAATACAGCAAGCGAGAATACGAATAAAAATTTACGAACTTTCATAATAAACCTTCAATTGTCCTGCAAAAATGTGTTCCTAAGGCATTTAAAACCAAATTAACTTTACAATGGTAAGATTTTTTTTCGAGATCAAAAAGACCAATCCTTTAACATATCTATGCATATAAATTTATTTTAATTCATGAGAAGAGCTTTTCGGAAGCTTGGGAAGGTGAATAGGATTTAGTAAATTTACATTAATTTAAAAAATCCTTAATCTTTAGATAACATGAGTCGGGAAAATGCTATAAAGTATGTGGAACGCAAACTGAAAAAGCAGAAGCGGAAAAAGAACAAAGCAAAGGCCGCTTTACACAAGCAAGTATTGAAGTATTTAAAGATTAAAAAAGAGAAGGCTCCAAATATTAAGAAAAAGCACAAGCGCTTATCAGGCAAATACGATCGCCTAAAGCAGGAAAACCGAGCATTGAAGGCCCAGATGGCAAAGCTTCAGGAAGCCCTAGAGGGCAAAAAAATGCCTGTCCCCGAAAGCTCCCAAAAAAGTAAGAAGCCAACCTCTCAATTTGCCATGATGGATAGCCCCAAGCCTAAAGAATCTGAGGAGAAAGTCTGGGAACGTATAAAAAATAAGTCAGTCCTGATCAACTTCGAACGCTTAGGTCGCGTTGATCCCATTAAAAAAGATGACCTAAAAAAAATTAAAGGTATTGGACCTCTTCTTGAAAAGAGACTCAACGCTTTAGGGATATACACTTACGAGCAGATCAGTAAATTTAGCCCGAAAGATGAGGTAATTGTCAATGAGGCAATTGAATACTTTCAGGGACGAATAAGTAGAGATAATTGGGTAGAGCAGGCTACGGCCCTTATATCCTAGCTATTTCCTTACCCTTACCAATTGAGAGGGGGAGGCGGAAACACTGCTTAAAATGGATCTTTAAGTCATTCGAATGATTTGTTTCCCAACTCCCCCTTAATTTTTATAAATCCAGCTTTCCTAGCTGTGACTTTTTCATAAGTAAATCGTACAAAAATAAAAAAGTTATTTTGGCAAAATTTTAGTATAATTTTTGCTAAAGAATGGGTATCGGTTTTCTGCTAGTTTACCCAGGTACTTATTCTCATGATCTCTGGTTCTTATTTTACCAGTTTTCGTCAATCTTCGGTGCTTTTTCTTATATTTGAACCCGAAGGAATCTATACATATAATTATGGCAAGGCGCGCATCAAATAAAGGCCCAAATCATATGGATCCTTTTTTCGAAGAGATTCGAAAGAAGGAACGTAGAAGACGTATTTCCTTGATAATCTCTGGTTTAATATCCGTAATCGCTATCGGGGGCATTTTCTTTATGGATCAGATCGAGAGTGCCACATCTGGATTATTTAACTCCTCCAGCGATACCTACACAGCTGATGAATGGAATACAGACAACGTAGATGGTGCGGATTCTGCTCCGGAAGTAAATGACGTTCAAGAAGATTCAGCTCCAGTTGAGGGCGATCAGGATTTATTTGCTGAGAATACTCCTGATTATGAGGATGCCTTCGAACCTCAGAGCCCTGATTTTGAAGAAGAGTCCTCCCCTGTTTTTGATGAACCTGTACAAGACCAGGAAAGCACTCCTGTCGAATTTGACGAACCTGTAACCCGTGGAGAAACTCCCTCTACTCCTGTTGAAGAGGTTCAGCCAGTACCCGTTTCCGTTGCAGAAATTTCAGGAGAAAAGGTATTTAAAATGGCAGACGAAATGCCTCGCTATCCCGGTGGACTTAGCGCTAGAAAGCGATTTTTCGATCGGAATATCACTTCAGACTTCTCTTCTCTCGCAGCTAATATGAGCCAAGCTAAGGTTTGGTTACAGTTTGTCGTAGAGACCGACGGAAAGATTTCCTCCGTTAGGGTCGTGCAAGGAATCAACTCTAAGTTTGACCAGGAAGCTATCCGCCTTGCTAGTAAAATGCCACTTTGGGAGCCCGGTAGAATTGATGGTGAGCGCGTCCGGGTATTCTATACCATCCCAGTAGATTTCAAGCGTAGTTAAGGAGTTAGGATTTTTGGCTATATTACTTAGGATGGGCTCTGTCCCTAAAACCTCATATTTTTTTCCTCCATCCTATGAGTCACAGTCGAAGATCATTTATCAAGAGAGGCGGTATCGCCTACCTAAGCCTGGGTACTGTTATTCCTTCTGTAAAACCCACTGTTGAGGAATACGCCCAGCTTCTATTACCTAATGTCCAAGATAAGGACCCAAGAATTATCGCTCAGGATGAGCGGTTTTGGTCCATAATCCAACAGTCATTTACGCGAAATAAGGATTTCATTAACCTAGAAAATGGGTACTATAGCTGCCTCCCTATTCAAACCCTGAACGCCCAGAAAGCCCATGTACAGCGACTCAATGATGAGCGATCTCGCTACATGCGAATCGACCAGGTAAGAGACCGGGAAAATGTCAAATCCCGCTTGGCTGAATTTGCCGGTTGCTCGTTAGAGGAAGTAATAGTTACCCGTAATACAACAGAATCTCTCAATACGGTTATTTTTGGGTTGGACTTCCAGCCTGGGGACGAGGTGATTCTATGTGATCAGGATTATGGAAGTATGCAGGAGCAATTCAAACAGCAAGCTCAGCGAAAAGGAATAAAACTTCGTTGGGTAAAAGTTCCCTTGCATCCCCAAAGTGATGACGAAATCATCTCCCTCTACAAACAGGCCATAAGCCCTAAAACGCGAATCTTACTCGTCTCTCATATCATCAATATCACGGGACAGGTGTTGCCTGTCAGGAAAATAGCGGATATGGCCCATAGCCATGGGGTGGAGGTGATTTGTGATGGTGCTCATTCCTTCGGGCACTTAGATTTTCGAATTCCGGAGTTAGGGGTTGATTATTTCGGTACCAGTTTGCACAAATGGCTCTGTTGCCCACTGGGTTCTGGATTGTTGTACATTAAACAAGACAAAATCCCCCAGATTTGGCCACTTTTTGGAGACGTACATAAAAAATCAGATGACATCCGAAAGTTAGAGCATATCGGTACCCAACCCTGTTCAACCCACCTTTCGATTTTGAATGCGCTGGATTTTCAGTTGACCATTGGGAACAAAATTAAGGAAGAGCGACTGCGGTACCTTCGCAATTACTGGATGGATCGGGTGAGAGACCTGCCGCATGTTAGGATAAATTCTCCTCAGGAGGATTCCCGATCCTGCGGGATAGGAAATGTTGGAGTAAAAGGGAAATCCCCCAAAGAACTCGCTGAGTATTTGTTCGAGGAACACAAAGTATACACCGTTGCGATAAACAGAGAATCTGTCCAAGGCGTTCGGGTTACCCCTCATTTATATACTACCCTTGAGGATGTGGAAGCCTTGGTAACTGCATTAAAACAATTCGGTTAAGGAAAGAGACACCTCGTTCTAGGAGAAGGTTTTTTTAGGGCGCTCGTAGGACCTGATGTATTTTAATCGAGATCGCTGAAAAAGTCATTTGTGCGTGGGCATTACCCGAAATGTGTCGGAGTCCTTCCTCTAAAATACGGACAATTTGATCTACTCTTTCTGGAGTGGCAAAGGTGGAAAACTTTTCTTGAAACGTATGCTCATTCGAAGGAGTCAGGGCCAGTTCTTGAAGCTCCAAATGATAGTGCAAGGAATCGCGGATCTTTTTTAGGGCAATTAATAAAAAGAGCTTTTGCCATTCTCTACTCCCACTAAAGATTGGGGCCAGTTGCTCCTGAATTTTCGCATAGTTTCCCGCATATACAGCCCTTAACCAGTGAATATAGGTCTGGCTGAGGCTTTGAGTCCGCTCTTCTAGAAGCTCCTGGGCATTACCGATACTCCCCTCAGCCAGGCTAGCCGCTTCTTCTGCGATTCCAGAATCTCTTCCTTTTTGCTTTTCGAGAAATTGTTGGATTTTTTCCTTGGGAATTCGCTGGAGGGGAAGCCGCTGACAGCGCGATAATATGGTGTTGATTAAATGGTCAGGTCGGCTAGTTGTGAGGATAAATAGGGTTTGATCCGGCGGTTCTTCCAACAACTTCAAAAAAGCATTAGCTCCTTGTTTGTTGATTCGGTCTGCTTGCCAAACAATGATGACTTTATAGCGAGCTTCAAAAGCCTTGAGAAATATGGAGCGTTTCATTTCCCTTATTTCATGTACACTAATCATGAGTTGCTTACTTTCTCCTCCCAATGCCTGTTGCCAGCTAGAGGGGGTAAGGTAGGGGTTTTGGAGAAACTGCTCTCGAAAGAGATCCATGTGTTCATCCGAAAGGACCTGCTTCCCACTTACTTTCTTGGAAATGATAGGTAGAATAAATTTAAGATCGGGATGGATAGCTTTGTTGATCTTTATACAGTTACTACAAGATCCACAACTATCCCCAGCCTGTGGATTCAGACAATTGACATATTGAGCTAGTGCGAGTGCTAAGGGAAGCTCCCCAACACCTGCAGGTCCTGTAAGTAAGAGTGCATGGGGTAAACGATTCTGCTGTACGGCATCCTGTAATTTGCGTATAGGTGCTTCCTGCCCTATGAGATCTTGAAATTTCACGGCTGTCAAGTTAGCAGCAAGTTATAGAACCCCCAAATTTCTTTAAAAGGTAAGGTTCAAAAAGGAAGAAAGGGAGGCCTACCCCCTCGACGCCCTCCTTGCTTGGTGCGCTTCCTAATTTCCTCTACACGAGTTTTTTGTTCTTCTGTTAACAGTGGGACTAACTCAGTGTGCATACTATCCATTATCCCTCGAAACGCTTTTCTATGAGCCGTGAGTTTTTCAAAGTACTTTGTAAGTACAGGGTCTACTGCTTCTTGCTGTTCAGGAGTGAGTTGTAAAATGTCGTGGTGCAGGCGAATAAATCCTTTTCCTCTTTCCTGATTCCTATAACTTTTAATCTTTTGCTCTACGAGGTAACGAGAACTTATTACCCCTAGTAGAAATCCAAGTAGGAGGGTGAGAACTAAAAACAATATGGGTTTTATTCGTTGAAACATGATTTTGTATTTTTTGCAGGAGACAGAATTGCGACTGCTAAATAGTCAGAAGCTCAAATCTTATAGTTGATTCCCACTTCCCATATCTTGCTTCTCTCGTCTAATTTCTGTCCTCTCGTATCTCTAATCGGTTAAATAATCTATAGATGAAGAAAAATATTCTGTCAATAATTCTTCTTGTTCAAAAGAACTCACTCCGGTAAGGGCATCCCAGCTCATACTACCATCTTTCAACCAAGTAAAGAGAATTAAAAAGATTAATATCGCCAATCCCGGTAAGGCTACTCTTCGAAAAGCCCAGAGCCAATAATCAGCGAGAGAGGAAGGGGTATCCAATTGCTCGATTTCGTTCATTACCCGAGCAGGAAAGAATGGCTTAAACTGATAGGAGGTATCTTTCAGGGTATTTCTGAGTCTCATCAGTTCATCTCTTTCAGCTCTGAGTGAATCAGACTTAGCCAAAGCTGATTTCAACCTCTCAGCCTCCTCTGGTGAAAGCGATCCATCCAGAGAGTTAAGTAGTAATTCGTATAATTCCTGTTCTTCCTTCATTTTCCTTTCAACATTTTGACTCAGTATATCTTGTCGTCTATGAAGCTGTATATACGTTGAAAAACATATTAGAGACTTTCTACCTGTTTGATGAGTTCTCTCATCTTTTTTTGTCCTCTGGCAAGCCTTGATAGAACCGTTCCTACAGGAATGTTCAGCATCTTAGCGGTCTCTTCCGTAGAGTATCCATCAACTAGCCTGAGTACCACTACACTCCTAAATTCAGGCCTTAATTGTTGCAAAGCAAACTGGACCAGCTCATTGATATCCCTTCGTCTTTCCTGTTCTTTTCCATCCGATGGATCCTGAGGTTGAGATTCGAAAGGATTTGAAAAGCGTAGCTTCTGACTGCGTTTTTGTTTTTTGATGGCGTTCAAAGAGAGATTTATAGCGATTCTAGTGAGGTAAGTCCCTAGGGAAGATCTCCCCTGGAATTGGCCTAAGGACTTATAGAATCGTATGAATACATCTTGTCCTACTTCTTCTGCTACTGGACCTGGGCCCAACATCCCAATTACGGTAGCGGCTACTTGGGATTCATATTTGATAACAATCTTCTTAAAAGCGTCCTTATCTCCTTGTCGCGCATCTTGAACGAGTACATCATCTGAAACTATTTGTTGCTTCACGAACTCCTTTTTGTGTATTTGACATACCGAATTTAAGATTTATTCCCTCCCCCTTCTTTTTTTATTCCGTAGATTTACAGCATGAGAGTATTACTGGTAGGTGCAGGGGGGAGAGAACATGCCCTGGCCTGGAAAATTTCGCAGTCGCCTTTGTGCGAACAGCTTTTTATCGCTCCCGGCAATGCTGGGACCCATGACTTGGGGAAGAACGTTTACCTAAGCCCCACAGACTTTCTTGCTATGGAGAGTCTGGTCGAAGAAGAAAGGATTGACCTAATTGTCGTGGGACCAGAACAACCCCTTGTAGTAGGAATCTCAGACTACTTCGAAGCCCGGGGAATTCCCGTGGTGGGACCTGATCAAAAAGCGGCACAACTAGAGGGAAGTAAGGCCTTTGCTAAATCATTTATGCGCCGATACAGAATACCTACAGCTGCTTATGAGTCTTTTGACCAAGATCAGTTGGGAGAAGCAATCAATTACCTAAAAGATCAGCAATTTCCTATAGTAGTGAAAGCAAGTGGATTGGCTGCAGGGAAAGGTGTATTAATCTGCCAAGATTACGCTGAAGCCGCCCACGCTGTTACTCAGATGCTCTCTGGAGAAGCCTTTGGAAGTTCTGGCCGTTCCATTGTCATTGAAGAGTTTTTGCAAGGTACTGAGGTATCGGTATTTGTCCTGACAGATGGGAAAGACTACTTGCTACTTCCTACCGCCAAAGACTATAAGCGTGTAGGAGAAGGGGATACGGGACTCAACACAGGAGGGATGGGTGCAGTCTCCCCCACGCCGTTTGAAACTCCTGCGTTTTTAGCACGCATTAAAGAAGAGATCGTCCTTCCTACACTTAATGGGTTACAAGAAGATGAGATTACCTTCAAAGGGTTTATATTCATTGGGCTAATGATTGTAGAGGGAGAACCCTATGTGTTGGAATATAACGTAAGAATGGGAGACCCTGAAACCCAGGTTATTATGCCCAGAATCCAGAGCGATGTCTTGGAGATGCTAGCTGCTTCTGCAAAAGGCACACTCAGCAAGTATTCACTCGAAATTAGTCCAGATTACTGTACCACTGTAGTTTTGGCAAGTGGAGGCTATCCCGGTCCGTATGAAAAAGGGAAATTGATTACGGGTCTCTCCCGCATTCAGAATTCTTGGGTATTTCATGCAGGCACGATCCACGATGGGGAGCAAATCATTACAAATGGAGGAAGGGTTCTTGCCATAAGCTCTTTAGGTAAGCACCTTGAAGAAGCCCTTCACCTTTCCCTAACCAATGCTGTTAACATCGAATATGAGGGAAAATACTATCGTACAGATATTGGAGCGGACTTGATAGGGAAGAGTTGATGGTTTATAGCCCGCGGTTAGCCATTCCTCAGGGAACTATAACTTTTACGCGCTATGTCCCACTATCCCCCTTTTCCAAAAAACTTCTGGTATATCGGTTTCCGAAACGCGAACTGCGCATATAGGACGGGATAAAGGAGGAAACTGGGTAACCATAAGGGAGTCTTGAATTCGATGTCGTCAACGATTGTACTTCCCCACTCCGCTTTTTCTACGATGTGTTTGTGTTTCCAAAAGGTGAGGAAAAAAGGCAACTGAGTACCTTGGTCAATGAAGTAGGCTCGCTCTTCCGTGGCACCGTCTTCAATAATATCACTGATCCAGTCTTGTTCAATAAATCCTAGGAGTTTCAATCTTAGGTGGACAATATCTCCCATTTTGGATCCATCGAATCGAATAAGTTCTACCTGGGCTCCAGGAGGAGTTAAGGCCTCGAAGAGGGTGCGATCGAATCGCTCTAAAACATCCATCGGGGATTCGGTGACAGGCGTCCGAATACATATCTTCATTGTATGAGAAATCGCTGAGAAAGTTGAAAGCCTGGACCGGAAAGCTGGGCAAAATATATTCCTGAAGATAATTTTTCTACAGAAAGTTCCTTGCGATGCCTTCCAGGAGGGAAATATTCATTTCGGAAGGGTTGATCTACGGTTCGACCATTTACGTCTAAGATCTGAAGGGATGCATAGTAATTTCCACCGAAAGAAAATCCTATAGTTAAAGAAGAACCTGTTGGATTAGGAAAAATAGGATAGAATTTATTCTCGGGTACATCTAACCTGGGGTCTTCTAAGGAGGTGGCAATGTTGTCGTCGAATACGACATCCTCGTCTCCTGCCTTGTAGGGGGCATACATCAAGGCCAAATAGTACATCTCCTCGGTAGTTTTTTCGCCCCATGACATCCATTGGGGAGGGGAATTGGGGTTTAGGGGATTAGCTTCTGTATTATCATAGGTAGCAAAGGCATGAATTTGAGACCCCTTCTCGAGTACCTTGTATTCTTGGAAGAAATAATACGTTTGCCAGTTGAAATCCCAATCCTCAATAAGGATGAGATTTGTCGTATCTCCTTCAGGAGAGATAGCATATACGGTCCAATCTTTTCCCAAAAGGTGCATATGTGGGGCAATTCCCAGCATACTTATTTTCTCCTCTAAGGTCCATATTCCGTGAAAGGTAGTTTCCCTTCCGGGGGGTATGAGAAAGGGACCATTTACAAGCACATTTTGAAAGGGTAACATGAGGTGTGTCTCAACTTCCCGATCAATTGTCTCGGTTGCATCTGCGAAGAATAAATTGACTGAAGAAGAGTCCCACTCGTCCGTAGGTACAGGTGCGTAGTGCATTTGAACCAGTAAATCAGCGTTTGCCTCGATTTTTTGACCAGCACCCAAGGGATAAATTTTAGGCCGTGAACCCGGGGCATAGGCTGGATATTGCCTCAAGGGTTCCACTCCGAAGCCGCCAAAGTCTTCAAACCCATACTCAGGCGTTTCTGCATCTAACTCACGCGCCTCGCCACTTGTATCTAACCCAAATAGTGCGTGATGCACAATACTTCTATTTCCCGGTCGGAGCTCAATTGCTTTTAAAATCTTATCCTCTTTAAGACCCGTTGGTAGGACAAATACTTGGTATTGATCTGAATTGTTCCCCTTATGCAGGAAGGCCTCAGAAAAGGATAATACCAGATCGGGTTCCCCTATTTGAGATCCTTTAGGAAAATCGGGAAAGGGAGTTTCATCTTGGGCGTTGCCCTGAGGCATCCCCTGAGTAACCCATTTACTTATTTTGTCAATTTCTGAATCTGTAAGAAACCGTTCTCCTAAAAATCGAGAATAAGCTCTATCGGCTTTCCAGGGAGGCATGTAGCGGATAGAAGTTACATACTCTATCATCTCCGCCCAGTTTTTTACTTCTTCGTACTGGGTAAGCGGCATGGGGCCTATCTCCCCCGTCCGGTGGCACTCTGCACAATTTGCATATATAATAGGAGCAATATCTCGTGTGTACGTTATATCATCTTGGCCAATACCTAACACAAAACTCCAAATAAGGCAAAGAAATGAGAAATAGTAGCGTAGCATTAAAAATAATTTAGTGTTACATCTGTTGTAAATATAAGGAAGTTGATTGAAGTAATTAAGGAAAATTTATTTTCATAGGTAGGGGACAGGCTTCCTGGAAATACAACCTTTCCTACCATTAAGCCTGTTTTTTTGACAGTTACTATTTCAAACCGCAAAAAATATTAGGGATGTGAATAATTTTAGTTTGGATTTTGCTTGTAGACCATAGAATTATTGCTTATGCATGAAGAAGTGGCTGTGTATCAAAACAAAACGCGTATGGGTCGCCTCAGACTAGTGGCGTTCCTGTTCTTGTGCGCTGGGGGAATTTTTGTCGGCAAATCCTTTCTGGGAATGGGTAGTGCAGAAATAAAATCCGTTACGCTAGGTCAAGGAAGTTTTGAAGAGATAGAGACCTTGCTAGAAGAAAAACCCCATGCCCTTATGGTAGTGAATACCCGGGGGCATGTATTAGATACGATTTTTTCCCTTCGAGAGTACCGTAAATTATTCTTTGAAGGGGGAGTCGCCGAATCGGGCAAGAACGGGAAACCTTCTTTAGAATTTCAAGAAGTGCTTGAGGAGTTGGATCCAATAGTACAGCTTGGGACTATCCCATCAGCAACTAATTTACAGAAGAAAGAAGTAGAAAAGGTACCCCAAAGCAAAAATCCATTGCTAACTTCTACCCAGGTCGTTACTCCTTCTGAGGTGGATGACAGTAAGCCTGTAGTTGCTCTCCAACCCAGTAGATCTATTTCAAAAGAGACGGAAGAAGATCTAACGAAAAAGGTAGCTGAACCTCCAACTTCCTCATCGACTGCACATAATTTAACAAAATCTTCTATTACAGCGTTACCAGAATTTCCCGGAGGAATGAATGCCTTGTCTCAATATATCTCTACTCATACGCGATACCCTGCCCAAGCAAAAGCAGACAGCGTCTCTGGAGTTGTGTATGTAAGCTTCCTCATTTCCCTACAGGGAAAAGTAAAATCTCCTAAAATTATCAGAGGATTGGGATCTGGATGTGATGAGGAAGTGCTACGATTACTTAGCAGTATGCCTCCATGGAATCCAGCTAAATACAAAGGGGAATCTATTGAAATGTCTTATACCCTTTCCATACCTTTCAAACCTTCTAATAAATGAAAATAATAATTATGGATATTTGTTTTTTGATTAATTAATATATTTGTAAATTATAAATATTAATTAGCTGTTTTGCATAGAGTTGGAAGAAGAAATTAAGCTTTGTATATCATTCTCTTTTAAAAATGTATAACAAGGATCTTGAAATAATTCGGTTGGGTTTACGTTATCTCGATGGATTCATTCATTTCTGACATCACTTGGAGTAGGACATAGGGGAACATTCAAATACTGAGACAATACATTAAGGATTGCAGGGAATGCAATCAATTCAACCAATTTATTTTCACATATCAAAATAAACGAATCTTTCAATTCGTTTTTCAATAAAAAGGCCAACATGCTTACCTTAATTTTTACGCCAAGAAATCTAGTCATAGGGGCACATTCGAAGAAGCCCGATATCTTGCCTGTCTTAGGTCAAAAAGTATTTGCCTTCGAATCTCATCAGTATGTAAATGAGTTTGGTAACTTGTTGCCGAGTGTATTTAGTTCTTATGGAGAGTATCTTAAACGAAACAAAATTAAGGATACGAGTACTATTCCAGTTGCATTAGGGGTGTCCGAAGAAATTCTGGTCCAAGAAGATGGGGAGAAACTGGTGCGTGAAATGGAAGAGCTTTTTGCAAATTATGAAGATGCTACCGCCCAACTCGTCTATTACGAGACGTTAGGAAATGCCTACCTATCTGGGACCCATAGAGTTAATTCAACTACTTCTCCCAACGTTATTGTAAATTCTTTAGGGGAGTATGTTACCCTAAGTTTTAATAATCTAAATGGTGAACTCTCGCAGTTTGGCTTAGATCAAGTGATGGAGTTTAAAGAATTGAGTCTGGAAAAAGGGTTTAATCGTATTTTGGATGAACTCATATCTGAATTTAACCGAGCAGGCTTAATTCTCAATGAGCAAGATAAAGCCAACATTCTAGGCCAAATCCAGCAGCATGGATTTACTCAACAGTTTAGTATTAGTAAAACGAATCAACGGGTAAAAATACAAGCCTCAGTAGAGCTAGATTCTCCTACGTACAACGAGTTACTCACTAAGGACCGTTCTAAACTTGTTCCTTACCTCTCCTTGGACAACCTAAATCAGTTAGGGGTTGAACACGTTGTGTTGATGGGGAAGTACCTGAACAACGATGTGATGAAGTCTTTCTTCCAGGAAGATTTGAGGCTTGGGGATAAGTTGATTGTAGAAGATTCCCACCTCAACGGCGAATACTACCTCACCATGATCAAGGGCTTATATGTCCAGGGGGTAGAGGAATTGCGAAAGATAGAAGAAGCAGAGAGACAGAGAAGAGAGGAAGCAGAGAGAAAGCGTCAGGAAATTTTGAGGGTGGAAGCTCAGAAGGTAGAGTTGATGAACGAAATTCGCATGTACTGTATTGATCCTGCGAAGAAGGATGAGTACATGGAAAGATACTTGGAGCGGGGACAGACACTAGGATTACCAGAAGGGGTTGTCAGCTGGAACATTGAAGAAGCGCTTAAGCTCGCCAAAATTGCTCAAGAAAGCGCTCAAGGAGATCTTAAGCCATTATTCAATGCGCCTGTTGTAGGAAAAACAGTTGCTATTCAGCAGAAAGGAATGGTTCCAGCCCAGGAGGTAACTCAGGGTGAACTTCCTAAAGAGCACCTGCGAATCAGCCAAATATTTCAAATACGAGGAGTACTACCAGACACGGAGTTTCTCACAAAGAAGATTTTTGATACCGATGACAAAAACTTGAAAGTGATACGCTTACTTTCAGGAGATCAGGTGGGGGATGAAGAAGCGATGAATCGCTTTCTTAAATTGTATAAGAAAGAACTTAAATATTACGGAGAATTAAGCGATATTCAGGACTCCAAAGACGGTAAATATTACACCCGAAACTATATTGAGCGAAATACATTAAGGGACTACTCGAAAAAAATTGGGTTATATAACAAAAGAAAGTTTGAAGAATTGACTAGTAGCGACTTAAGGTTTATTTTTCAGGTGTTAAAGGAAATGTACGATCTTCAGGTCAGTCATGCAGATATCAATGAGGAGAACATTCTGGTTGTACCTAAGAAAAGATGGGGAAGAGTTCGGGACATTGATATTAAGCTGGTTGGGTTTACCTCATACGATGTCAGCAAAGAAGAAATGAACCTTCGGATTCATGAGATGTGGGGAAGACTGATAGGGGTCGGAATTTATTCTGAGTTTCGTGAGAAGTTCAACTTATAATCCATGGCAGCATTTCAGCAGAAAGCAAATGATCTTCACAGCTATATTCGAGAGATCGAATCCAAAGAGAAAAATTACCGGAGATTTAAAGTAATAGCTGCCGTTCTTACCTTTATTTTTACCTTAGCTATTGTCAGTTGGGTATGGATTGTGCCAGGTTCTATTAACCAACTTATTTCCAACCTTTCACTACCTTCGGACAAGATTTCTTACGAAACATTCAATCGAGATAAGCTGGATATTTTCGAAGCGGAAACTGCGCTAAGGAAAAAGAATACATTTTTATTGATACAATCGGAGTTAGCTACAGATACCATTGAGAACTTGTACCAACTCGTAGAATACGCAAAAACGCATGATATTGATACTTCCGGACTAGCCAAGCTTCGAAATACTAGTAGCTTGGAGTCTGTTGCATATACCCGTGTGGAGAAGATGCCCTATTTTCCGGGAGGTAAAGTCGCACTTGCTCGATATCTACAGTCTCAGCTCGTTTACCCACAGGAAGCTAGAAGTGAGCAAATAGAGGGAAACGTACAGGTTCGCTTTGTCATTCAGCCAGATGGATCCATTACCAATGTGGAAATAGTCGAAGGAATTGGGTTCGGGTGTGATGAGGAAGCCATGCGCTTGGTATCTGAAATGCCACAGTGGGTTCCTGGAGTTCAAAACAACGAAAAGGTTCCCGTTTACAAAGCACTTGCCATCAAATTTCAGCTTCTGTAAAAGGATTGATTACTTTCTGTGAATCACTAAGGTTAGCCCCTGCTGTTCAGGAGGTAAAATGAGCTGTTCATTTCTGGATATTTATTATTTAGGACAATAAATTTTATGTATCAACAATATTATTTGTATATTACATACGTAGGATTTGGATAGTATTAGCTGTTAGAAATACCAATTGGATCACCTACTTATCCAAGGCTGCAAAATTCAAATACATTATCATCAACTGTACGTTTAGACCCTATTTGAAATTATTGTCAACATGTCAGATAGCCGCTCGAGTTATTCTAACCTTGACCAGTATCTCCAAGCTGTCCAGAAGCGAGAGAAGTCAAAGTTTCGCCACAAATTTATCTTGCTCATAGTTGCCATTTTAGGATTAACAGGAATGGTTGTTATTTCGAAATTTTTCCCTTCTACCTTAAAAGCAGATTCCCATAAGGTTGTAAAAGCCTCATTCAATGATTTAGATGCAGCTTCTGTTTCCTCCATTTTCTCGAATGATTTAGAGACTCAGCTAGTAATTGAATACCCCTTTGGGCTAGAGGACGATACAGTGAGTTCTTTAGACGAATACTTAAAGCTGGTCGCTTCGGAACAAGTTGAACTTAGCGTGTCAGAAAACCCTGTTGAAGATTCTCCAACGGGTGTAAATATATTGGCGGAACCTCTGTTCTTTATTGAGGGTAACCCCGAAGTTCGTGCCCCCCTTACTTTGGCTATTGCGAATTATGACCCGAATTTCACCTATGAGATGGATTTTGGAAATGGCATTACTCGGGAAATTACAGAGCAAATCAGTGACTATTCCTATCGATCCACGGGTACTTTTACGCTAAACTTAGCTGTGAAAGACGACCAGGGCAATCGGCGAAGCCATGAAAGAACCCTCATCATTTCGCCAAAATTAAAGAATTCTCTCCCTTCAGATGAGGTTGGAACAAGAAATCTCGCCAATGAGGAACTTCCCGCCGAATTAGCTGTACCTGCAGGTAGGGAGCCAGATATTTCTCGTCTTCGTGCTGCTACGACAGAAGACATCCGTCTGGAAGAAATTCCTGTACAGAACGTAAATACGCCTACAGATCTTGGGGAAGGTTCTGCACTTCAGGAGAATTCAGTTGTAAACGCCCCTACACTTAATCGCGATCAAACTCAGCCTGAAGTTTCAGAAACCTCAAATGTAGCTGCAAGAGAGGCTACTCCTCCCCAGACCTCCCCTGAGGGCTCTACGGATTCTGAAACTAAGAATGCTTCTGTCAATATAAATCTAGGTACTTCTCAACTCCCCCTATACTCCGCATCGAAAATGCCTCGATTTAAAGGCGGAAAGTCCGCAATGGCAAGATATTTCCGATCCAATTTGACCTATCCTCAGGAGGCCTTATCGAGCGGTACGGAAGGAGTAGTTAAAGTTCAATTTGTGGTCGAGCCTGACGGTAGTATTTCCAACCCAAAGATTATCAATGGGATTGGTTCAGGCTGCGACGAAGAAGCCATTCGCTTGATGTTGAAAATGCCCTCATGGATACCTGGTGAGGAAGCTGGAAGCAGGGTTGCCGTTCTGAATCAATTAGCGATCAAATTTGATCTCCGCTACCAATAATCTATGTACTTTATAGAATAAAAATTTTAATACGAATAACTACATAAACTTAGTCGCCAACTTCTGTCCAAAATTAATTGGATAATTTAATCTCGGAATTTTATGTTATGCCTTTTATTTACTAGGGAAAAGCTTTTTTGCGGATTTACGAACCAAGAATCCAAGTTACTCTCCATTCATGGGAAGACGTATATAGAATTGGGTTCTACTAGCCTGGAAGAAGCACTTCGCCAAAATCTCATCGATATAAAAGCTGCCTATAACTTGGCCATGCAACAAAATGGCTCTCCCCAACCTGAAAAGATTCAGGTTGCTGTGGCATCTCCTAAGCATTTTCCCCACAAGCTTAATGGATTTGATGAGGGAAGTACCCTTTTGAAGGAAGCCATTGAAGAGGTTTCGGGAGATGAGTTTGATGTAATTGCAGCTGTTGAAAATAGTTTTGCCTTAATGTTAGGTCTTAATGAATCTGTGGACACCTCAGCAACTATGCCTAGGGTGGTTCTGGATGCACTCGACCAAAAGGTTTCAGTCTATTACGAGGGATTGAATGGTAAAGCAGCCGCAAATGGAAAATCCAAGGTTGTCTTCCTAGATAAGCTGGGAATGGAACCGGGTAGAAACCATGTGCTGAAGCGCCTTTCCAAAGCCTTTGAGCAGGCAGGACTGACTCTCGACCAAAAGGATATGGATGATTTGAGGCAGCAGGTAAGGAACCCCATGAGAAATGGCACCTTTACCTTGGTAAAATCCAACGATTTGGTCAGTGTTACTGCCAAGGCAAATCTATCCGAGGAGCGCTTTGCGGAGCTTTTGACTCAAGATCATACTTTATTGGCTCCCTTTCTAGACCTGGATTCCCTAGAAGAACTTGGAATTGAGGAGGTTGTAATCCTGGGAAAATACCTTAAGCTTCCTGTCATACAAGACTACCTGAAGCAAGATCTTAAGTTGGAGAGTAAGTTGCGAGGAATCTCCCTTGCAGATGAAGAAGAAGAGCTCGAAACGATGTTGCGTGGACTGAAACAGATTGGCGTTCAAGAGCTTTCCAAGCGCTTGGAAGAAGAAAGAAAGAGGCAGCAGGAAGCCGAGAAAAAGCGTTTGCAGGAAATTCAGCTACAGGCGGATAGAGATGCCCTCATGGTGGAAATTCGGGAGAAGTGTATAGATAGCCAACTGCAGGCAGAGTACGAGGAGACATATATAGAAAGAGGAAATAGGGTAGGTCTTCCCAAAGAGGTAGTCTTATGGAATATTCAGGAGGCCTTACGAATAGCTCGATTGGCTCCAAATATGCCAAAGGAAACAGAGCTATTTGCTTCTACAGGTCTCATTCAGGCTAGGACGACACATCTGGAGCCTACCTCACCCCTGGAATCTCATACAGCCCAGCAAACCCAATCAACAGAAGAGGAAAGTTTCCCACTCCTTACAGATTTATTTGAAGTACGGGGGGTTTTGCCTGATAGTGAGTTCAATACCAAGAAGGTTATTGATAAGAAGTCGAAAGAAACATTTGTTTTACGTCTATTATCTGGTCAACGCCAAGATGAAGAAGAGTCAGTAGATAAATTTAACTATCTGTACGAAAAAGAATTGACCTATTATGGGCAATTGAGCGATGTGAGGTCTGTGAAAGAAGGATTGTATTACCTAAGGCCCTTCTACGAAAGAAATACATTGAAAGAGTACGTTCGTAAGACGGAACTATTCAATAAGCGAGCCATCGAAGAACTCGGGAGTAACGAACTCAAATTGATCCTTCAAGTTATGAAAGAAGTGAATGATCTCCCCATTTCTCACGCTGATATCAACGAGCATAATATACTCGTTCTTACCAAAAGAAGGTGGAGATTACACAAGGATATGACCATCAAAATTGTTGGGTTCACCTCAGATGATATTACCAAAGAAGAAATGGAAAAACAATTTCACACCATGTGGGAACGTTTACTGGGAGAGGGCTTTTATAAAGATTTTAGAAATAAATTCAGTTTGTAAAAAATAAAAAAATTAAATATATTTGATTATTGATTTAAATATCAGGGTATAATTAGGTTTCTTAGTATTTATCTCGTCGTTACATTTTAACATTTAAGCTGCGCAACCAATGGATGATATAAGCAAAAAGCTTGCACAGATCAATTCCTATATAGGAAAAATGGAAAACGCAGAGCAGGATAAAAGACTGAAAAAGGTCTCCAGGCTCGTGGCAGTAGGTGTAGGAGTCTTTCTCCTTTCCCTAGCCCTAATATTCCCACCTTTAGGGTTGTTCGAATCCTCAACAAAAGTCAAATCTGACAACCCAGCAGCAGAAATAGCTACTGTTCCCATAGATACACTTGTTGTCTATGTCAAGTCGCCAAAAGCTGTTGGAGCACCAGTAAAACTAATTTCAGAAGCAGGCGTTGATGCTAAAGCTCTAGGCGTTACATCTAAACAGAATACTCACAAGACGCCCCCCTCTCACAACCTAGAAGAAGGGCCTTCGAAGTCAGAAAAAAATTTTGAAGTTAAAAAGGAAGTAAAAAAGGCAAAGCGAGAAGCTCAAACTGGCAAAGAAGTGGCAAGGAATTCAAAATCCCCTGTATCTAAAGCCGCTCAACCCGTTGTGATGCGTTCTGCCGATTTGGATGAGGATTCCCCAAAGTTACCTGAAGATCTTTCGATTCCTGTCGAAAGCCCAGATGTAGATCCCAGGTTTCCTGGTGGAAGAGCTGCGCTTTCTATGTTCATTCAAAAACATGTAACGTATCCGGAAGTACCCAGAGAGGACCAAAAGGAAGGAACCGTTTATGTTCGGTTCACAGTAGATGAGTTAGGTTCCATCAAAAATCCTCATATCATCCGGGGGCTCGGAGAGGCATATGATAAAGAGGCCTTGAGCCTCATAGATAAAATGCCTAGATGGGTTCCTGGAAAGATGCAAAACAAATCCATTGCATCGTACAAAAGTCTGGGGATCATGTACAAAATATACTAAAACTTGTGACAGAAAACGTCTTCAACATCAACGCGAGCCATCTCTACTATTGGGATGGCTCGTTTACTTTTTGATCGGTTATTCATTTGCCCTAAAGGTAATTCTACCTACCAACCAGGGAGGAAATTTAATCCTAATACTCCTTTTCTTACCCTTCCATTTATAATAGGAATCGCGTAATAAGGTTCTACCCCAATGATTCCGAATAGATTCGCTCGAAGAGCAATGCCGCAACTAAATAATGGGGTACGATGTTCGGGATTCGATTCTGATAGACGGAAGCTGGGCGCATGTTGAGAGTCCCACGCCATTCCTCCATCCATAAATAGGACCCAGTCCGATAGAAAGAATCTAGAAGGGAAAAATGTAAGCCCATTAGGGCCTGTAAAGGGTAGACGTAACTCTACATTTGCTACCCAGGTCTTACTTCCACTTAATTGATCTAAACTTGTCCCATTTTTGAGCTGTTGGTCAAGT
>JBCCTX010000077.1:0-24130 GCA_039197765.1 Bacteroidota bacterium | reverse complement strand
GGAGACAGCTTCTTTTCTGTGGGAATTCGAAGAGAAAGATCCCAATGATCCCTCCACCTGGTACACGTCTCCTCGGGCGGAGATTCAAATGAAAGAGCTAGCTGGAACAGGTATGGTAGAGGTGTACAATAACCAATACTTATGGAATAACCGACAATTCCCAAAAATCTACGATGCCTTTGTTGATATTTGGGGGACCGAACATCTATGGGTCACCATAGACCGCGCAAATCTAAATTTCCCCATTCGGCCGGGTCATGAATACAAGGGATTTATTCATTGGGATTACGATCCCGAAACAAAACCCCAAAATGTTCAAGGCGTTTTGGCCTTAGCCGACCAGAACGATGAAAATATGGGAGGGTTTCAGTGTATTCCTTGGCTGTTTAGGAATTATGATACTTGGAAGCTAACCCAGCCTGATGACCGAAATCGCTTTCAGCCAGATATTAGCGGATTAGCGGATAAAATCGTAAAGGTTCCACTAGAAGCTGGAGACCTGTTGATTTTCAATAGCTGTGAGCCTCATGGAATACGGCCCAATTTATCCTCTAATAAAGTGCGCATTGCGCAGTACATATCTATGATGCCTGCGGAACCCGAGAATGACAGTTTGAAAGAGTGGCGAATCAATTCATGGAAAAATAGGATGGCTCCTGAGGGGTATGCCTTTCCGGGTGATCCTCGGAATTGGGAACAGGAAAAATATGAAACAGCAAAATTGAGTGAGCTAGGAGAAAAGCTCCTCGGGTCGCGTCCTTGGTAAAAAGCTCATTAAGTTCCCGAAAAGCGTCGTTTTATCATGGCGCTGTTTTATCATTCTCAATCCCCTTTTTCTCGTATTACCACATTTCCTCACGATGACTACTGCTTTTGGTACCTGGGATATAGGTATTATCCTATTGTATTTCGGTATTATTTTTTGGATTGCCAGGTGGGCTTCTCGTAAAAAGTCTGAATCTGGTGATTCTGTAGATTACTTTCTAGCGGGTAAAGACCAAGGATGGTTGGTTGTCGGAGCCTCTCTATTTGCCTCAAATATCGGTTCAGAAATCATTCTGGGTGTATCCGGTGCTGGGGCAAGGGCTAATATGCCTATGGCAAACTTTGAAATCCTAGCCTCCCTCATTTTGATCCTCCTAGGATGGGTATTTGTTCCTTTTTACCTTAGAACAGGAGTCTACACCATGCCGGAGTTTTTGGAAAAGCGCTATTCTAAGGCTTGCCGAAACTACCTGTCTATTATCTCTCTGTTTGCCTATGTGATCACAAAAATTTCCTTGATTATTTTTGCCGGAGCCTTAGTATTCGAAACCATGGGAATCCCTTTTTGGATCGGTGCCATTACTACGGTTGTAGCTACAGGGCTGTATACTGTATTAGGAGGCTTGCGGGCAGTGATTTATACAGATATGGTTCAGGCATTTATCCTGCTCATAGGTACAAGCGCTGTCACCTGGCTTGGCTTGAATTACCTGGGAGGATGGTCTGGCTTAATGGAAAGTCTATCGTTGGGGCATCAAGCAGGAGGCCCCCCACCTGATAGATTTTTCAACCTTTGGCGACCGATTTCTGATACAGAATACCCATGGACAGGGATGCTATTTGGAGCACCCATCCTAGGGGTCTGGTATTGGTGCACCGACCAGTATATTGTCCAAAGAACCTTATCGGCCCGAGATATTCCCCAGGCGCGCAAAGGGGCTATTTTTGCAGGATTTCTAAAACTTTTACCCGTTTTTATCTTCTTCATTCCTGGAGTAATCGCTTATGCATTGATGCAACGGGGAGATATAAGCTTTTCTATGGATAATGTTGACCAAGCACTGCCCGCCATGATTGCAGGGTTTCTCCCTACTGGTATCAAAGGGCTTGCAATTGCTGGCCTGCTTGCAGCACTTATGAGTAGCCTATCTTCTGCATTTAACTCCAGCTCGACCTTACTTACCATCGACTTTTATCAGCAGCGGAGGCCCCAAGCCACAGAAAAAGAATTGGTTCGATTTGGGCAGATTTCAACCCTAATCCTCGTAGTAGTAAGCCTAGGGTGGATTCCCTTTATGAAGTTCCTAATGGGTGGTGGAATTTTCCAATACCTTCAAAGCATACAAGCTTATATCTCTCCCCCTATAGCAGCGGTTTTTCTCTTAGGCCTATTCTTTCCTTGGATTCATTCCAAAGGAGCCATCACAGCTTTGTGGGTAGGCTTTGTCATAGGGATGTTTCGCCTAGTTTCAGAATTCCTATCCAATGAGGGAAGCTTGACCATTCAGCCAAACTCATTCTTAGAAGGATTTCTTCAGATCAACTTCCTACACTTTGCGCTTTACCTATTTTTACTTTGTGGACTCATACTCATCTTAGTGAGTAGATTCACTACAGATACAAGTGGGAAGGACCTTTCCCTACTCACTTTTCAGCAAGGAAAGCATAACAAAGAATCCCAACTCAAACTCGATCGAATCCTCACCTTGCTATTAATACTCTGTGTGCTCATCATTTGGTTTGTGTTCAGCCCCTGGGGAATGGCCTAATGAAAATGAAGTTTCTAAACTTTGTACAACCCATATCCTATATCTACATTTCCTACTACTTTTTTACCAAGGACTACAGACTACCTCATACCTCATACCTCAACCCATGGATTTACACCTAACAGACAAAACTGCCTTCATATCCGGATCGACAATGGGAATTGGCTATGCAACAGCCGAAACCCTGGTTCGAGAAGGGGTAACTGTAATCCTAAATGGAAGATCCGAAGCAGGGGTGAAAAAAGCCGTGAATAGGTTAAAATTAGCAGCTCCTAATGGAAAAATAAGTGGGATCTCTGCAGATTTCGGTAAGATCGAGGAGATAAATCACTTACTCGATCAACTTCCTAGGCTCGATATTCTAGTAAACAATGTGGGAATTTTTTCAGCCCAATCCTTCTTCCAAACCCCAGATGAAGATTGGCAGCGGCAGTTTGAGGTAAATGTAATGAGTGGGGTTCGCCTATGCCGAAAGATCCTTCCTCAGATGCTTGCCCAGAATGCAGGAAGGATTATCTTCATTTCCAGCGAATGCGCCACTCTGGTCCCTGAAGACTTACTTGCCTACAGCACGAGTAAAACCACCCTATTGGCGCTCTCCAGAGGCCTGGCACAACTCACAAAAGGTACAGCTGTTACCGTAAATTCAGTCATTCCTGGATCTACCCTTACAGAGGGGGCTGAAAACTTCCTTGCAGAGCTAGCAGAGCGTGAACACAAAACTACGCAGCAGGTCGAAGCCGATTTTTTTACCCAATCAAGGCCACAGTCTATACTTCAACGTTTTGCGACAGTAGACGAGGTCGCGAATACGATCCTTTACTTGGTGAGCCCACTGGCTTCAGCCATCAATGGGAGTGCGGTAAAAGTTGATGGGGGGAGTATGGGGGGTATTATGTAAGGTGGGTCATGCGAATAGCTATTTTGGTAATGGCTCCCTAGCCATACCTTTGACATGTTTTTGTAGAGGAGGCTCCTTACCAAGCCAGTCAGCGTTTCTAGGCTGTTTCCACCTCTTTCAAGCCCAATTCCTTCATACTTACTTCCCGCATTTCCACCTTTCGTATTTTACCCGTAACAGTCATGGGAAAATCTGGGGTAAACTTTACATAGCGAGGAATCTTATAATGGGCAATTTTCCCTTCGCAAAAGGCTTTTATTTCTTCCAAGCTGCTTTCTTCTCCCTCTCGCAGTTTGATCCAGGCCATCACCTCCTCACCGTACTTGGGATCTGGAACCCCAATCACTTGTACATCGCTTATTTTGGGATGGCTGTATAAATACTCCTCAATTTCTCGAGGGTATATATTCTCGCCGCCACGGATAACCATATCCTTAATTCTTCCCACAATGTTGACATATCCTTCTTCATCCATGGTGGCAAGATCACCCGTATGCATCCATCGGGCCGAATCAATCGCCTGTTGGGTTCGCTCTGGATCATTCCAATAGCCCAACATGACACAATAGCCCCGAGTACACAACTCTCCTGGTACCCCTCTAGGAACCGTTTGACCTGTTTCGGGATCTATGATTTTTATTTCGGTATGTGGGAGAATTCTCCCGACAGTACTCACACGTTTTTCCAAAGGGGCATTATGTCTAGTCTGGGTACTCACAGGAGAAGTCTCTGTCATCCCATAAGCAATTTCGACCTCCTCCATATGCATAAGGGTATTGACCTTCTTCATAACCTCAATGGGACAGGGAGACCCTGCCATGATTCCTGTTCTAAGGGACCGCAAATCATATTTTTCAAAGTTGGGGTGCTCCATTTCAGCAATGAACATAGTGGGAACCCCATATAGGGCCGTAGCCTTTTCCTCTTCTACGCACCTCAAAACAGCTTCTGGTTCAAAGCCTTCGCTTGCATAAATCATGGTAGCACCATGCGTTACGCACCCCAAGTTTCCCATGACCATTCCAAAACAGTGATATAGGGGTACGGGAATGATAAGTCTATCCTGATCCGTAAAGCGCATGATTTCTGTTACCAGATAGCCATTGTTCAAGATATTGTGGTGGCTGAGGGTAGCTCCTTTGGGATAACCCGTAGTACCGCTGGTATATTGAATATTTATCGGCTCATCTGCAGATAAGGAGGCTTGAACCTTGGCGAGATCTTCCATAGAAGTTTGTTCGGCAAAGGTCAACATAGCATCCCATGTATACATTCCAGGGGATTCCAAAGGATGGAGTCGAATGACTGTTCGCAATTCTGGTAGTTTGTCCGCATGTAGTTCGCCAGGTTTGCAGGTGTTCAGCTCCGGGGCCAATTCGTAGAGCATCCCAGTATAATTAGAAGTCTTGAATTGATCGGCAATAACGATGGCCGTACATTCTGACTGTTTAAGCGCGTACTGCAATTCGTTCAGTCGATAACTGGGGTTAATATTTACCTGGATGGCCCCAATCTTTGCAGTTCCAAATTGGGTAAGAGTCCATTCTGCACAATTGGGTGCCCAAACCCCAACCCGATCTCCCTTCTTAATTCCTAATGCCATAAGGGCACGCGCTACTTGATTGACCTTGGCGAGAAATTCTGAATAGGAATATCGCACGTCTTGATGCTTGGCAATGAGGGCATCATTATTGGAATATTGGTTCGCAACCTGGTCGAGCATATCTCCAATGGTAGCACCCAAAAGTGGCGTATCACTGATACCACAAGCGTAGCTAAGAGATTTCATGAGGTAGGTAGATTAATAAGGTCCCTATTATCCGAAATAATTTAATAAATTAAATGGAGAAACGGACTACTATTCTTCTTTACTGTGAATTTTCTTACCAAACTTCTCTCCCCAAAATCGCTTCCTTTTACGCATAAAAACTGGGCAAAAGAACCCCATAGTACGCGCTTGGGGATGCTGTGTCAGGCATGGGCCCTACAGGGGTATGGCGCCCCTTTCTCGGTATACCTATTTTACATCATAAAAATGGCTTTGTATACCGCCGGGTGGCTATTTTTCTGTACTTTTTCGGAAAATCTAGGGCCTTGGGAGACTTTCTCAACTTGGTATGCCCATCCAGAAGCCTTACTCAGGTTTATTCTGTGGAGTATGTTGTTTGAAATACTAGGTTTGGGCTGTGGAAGCGGCCCCCTAACTGCCCGATATTTTCCTCCCACTGGAGGATTTCTATATTTTTTGAGACCTAAAACCCTAAAATTACCCCTTTTCCCCGGAGTTCCTATAATAGGTAAGGATGCTAGAAGCTGGCTAGACATTGCGCTGTATGCTTCTTTCTTAGTTCTGCTCCTGAGGGCTTTAGTAGCCCCTTCTATTACAGCTTCCTATCTGTATCCGGTCATAGGGATATTACCTGTCCTAGGAATCTTAGACAAAACCCTTTATCTCGCAGCTCGATCTGAGCATTATTTGATCGCAGCAATTTGCTTTCTTTTTCCAGAGGATACCTTAGCTGGGCTAACTTTTGTTTGGCTAGCCATTTGGTGGGGAGCAGCTACCTCTAAGCTCAACCAACACTTTCCTGCAGTTGTTGGAGTTATGATCAGCAATCATGCCGTACTTCAGTTTAAATGGTTGAGAAAAGCCTTATATAAATCTTTCCCTTCGGACTTGCGTCCAAGTACCTTCGCACATATTCTTGCCCATTCTGGAACAATTACAGAATATGGATTCCCCCTCCTCCTCCTCATAGGTTCCGGTAGTACCATTACCTGGATAGGACTTGGAATTATGCTAGGGTTTCACATTTACATTACTTCAAGTATTCCTATGGGTGTACCCTTAGAATGGAACATAATTATGGTATTTGGCGCCTTTGTCCTATTTGGGGCCTATCCCAACATACACCCCTGGAATATTGAAAGTCCCATTCTGTTAGGCATTCTTTTGATTTCTCTTGTGATTGTGCCCCTATTGGGGAATTTTTTCCCAAAATGGTTCTCTTTTCTTTTATCCTTCCGCTATTACGCAGGAAACTGGGCATACAGCGTGTATTTATTTAAAGGGAATAGCGAAGAAAAGCTCGATGCGCACTTAGTAAAGACCTGTGGAACGGTAAAAAAGCAGCTCAACAGGTTCTATGATCCTGACACGACAGATTTACTTTTGGCAAAGGTGCAGGCATTCAGGGTTATGCACCTCCATGGGAGAATCCTGCAGTTGCTCTTACCAAAAACAGTCGATAACATAGAGGATTATCAATGGAGAGATGGAGAACTAATCGCAGGGATCTCCTTGGGTTGGAATTTTGGCGAAGGACACTTACATACCGAACAACTTCTCAGGTCTCTTCAGGAGCGCTGTAGCTTCCAGCCGGGAGAACTCCGGTGCATCTTTGTAGAGTCGCAGCCTATGGCCAGACCTCATCTCGACTGGCGAATTGTTGATGCACACGATGGATTGATAAGCGCGGGAAGGACCCCCATCAAAGAATTACGCGAACTACAACCCTATGGAGAACCCTCCTGGGTATGAGTTTATTTGCTCTGATACGCAATGGGAGAATTGTCTGTTCGACTAGACCTAGCCCTCATTCACCTGTTGCCTACTCATACTGGAAATTGCTTCCCCTAATACCATATCGGCACATTTTTCTGCAATCATGATGGTGGGTGCATTGGTATTGCCTGTTGTGATTCTAGGCATAATAGAAGCGTCTGCGATTCTTAATCCTCTCAAGCCATAAAGCCTTAGCTCTGGGTCTACTACAGCCATTTCATCTATCCCCATTTTACAGGTACCTACCGGATGGTATATTGTTTCTACTCCGTCATAAATATGCTGAAGGATCTCATCACCTGTGGAACGAAGGCTTATGCGCTGGTCTCCATTTACATATTCTTGAAAGGCTTTTTGTTCGAAAACTTCCAAGGCCATGCGAACCCCTTTAATCAAACTTTCCCGATCCTTTTCAGCTTCAAGAAAATGGTTATCAATGCAAGGGGGAGCAAATGGATCGTTGGATGATAGCGTAAGTTCACCTACACTCTCCGGGCATACCATAGAAGCTAGAATGGTTGCTCCATCTTGTCCCTTAGGATACGAATTAGCATTGTAAAAGTCTACTGCATCCAAATCTGGTCCAATGTGAATCGGGGCAAACTGAAATTGGAAATTGGGGGGTAAGGACAGGTCATCGAGGTTAAAAAATGCAACGGATTCTAATGGACTACAGGTTAGTATTCCCTTTTTATTGACTGCATATTGAAAGCCATATTTAATTTTCTGTAAGGGTTTTAACCCATGATTAAATCCATTTTTTCCTTTTACATATTTGCTCACCCCTATCATAAGGTGATCTTGCAAATTTTTCCCAACCCCAGGAAGGTCTAGAAGACAAGGAATTCCAAGAGTTGCTAGTTCTTCTTTGGGTCCAATACCCGAAAGGAGTAAGAGTTGTGGAGAAGCATATGCCCCAGCAGCTAATATGACTTCCTTGTTGGCTTTCAACTCTGTAGTACTTCCATTGGAGGAGGAAAAAGAAACTCCCACAACCCTATCCCCTTCTACAAGAAGTTTGGTTACATGCGCTTGGGTAATCACTTTTACATTAGATCTACCCATAACAGGATGAAGAAATGCACGTGCAGTGCTCTGACGGACCCCATTTTTTATGGTAAACTGAAAAAGGCCACTGCCAAATTGGGAGGCGCCATTGTAATCCTGCGTCCGGGTAATTCCATATGCATCACAGGATTCAATAAAAGCTTCAGCTAGTGGGGTCTGATGGCCTAGATTATAACTAACATGTAGCTCTCCTTCACTATTGTGGTAACCCAAATCTAGGGAATCAGCTTGCGCATTTCCTTCGGATCGCTTAAAGTAGGGCAATACCTCCTCAAAACTCCAACCTACATTTCCCAAGGATGCCCAATGGTCGTAATCCTGCCGATTGCCACGCACATACGCCATAGCATTGGTAGAACTACTCCCACCTAATACTTTCCCTCTGGGGCAGTACATATTCCGATTGGCTAAATGGGGCTGGGGCACCGTCTCAAAGGCCCAATCCATCGAACTTCTATTGAGCAGGGAGTATGCGCCAGGAATATGGACTAAAGGTGAAGTATCCTTCCCTCCCGCTTCAAGCAAAATAACTTGATTTGAAGGATCTTTAGAAAGCCGATTGGCCAAAACACAGCCTGCGGAGCCTGCTCCGACAATGATATAATCTGCAAGGTTATTACTCATAAAGGTCTTTGCAAAGGAAGTCCTGGAGAATCTTATCTATAGAAAGATACGGAATTTGATGGTCCCATTCAATCCCTCTCAGATGGATGGAAAAGCAGCCTCGCTCTCCCAAAAGTTACGTTATGGAAACTTCGGGTACTTTCCGAAATCGGGCTTACGTTTTTCTAAGAATGAGTCGCGACCTTCCTGTGCTTCATCGGTCCGATATGCTAGTCTTGTGGCTTCCCCTGCAAAGATTTGCTGACCTACCAAGCCATCATCGGCTAAGTTGAAGGCAAACTTGATCATCTTGATGGCTGTTGGGCTTTTTTCAAGAATCTCCTGAGCCCATTGAAAGGCCGTCTCTTCCAATTCTTCATGGGGAATTACCGAATTGACCATTCCCATCTCAAATGCCTCTTGAGCAGAGTAATTTCTCCCTAGAAAGAAAATCTCGCGGGCTCGTTTTTGACCAATTTGCCGAGCCAAATATGCAGAGCCATAACCTCCATCAAAGCTTGCTACATCCAAGTCGGTTTGCTTAAATATCGCATGTTCCTTACTGGCAAGCGTCAAATCGCAGACAACATGTAAGCTATGCCCCCCGCCCACTGCCCAGCCTGGTACTACGGCAATGACTACCTTGTTCATAAACCGTATAAGTCGCTGTACTTCAAGGATGTTAAGACGCGCTACACCATCCACACCCTTATAACCCGTTTTATCCCGAACTCGCTGATCTCCTCCTGAACAAAAGGCATACACTCCGTCTTTGGGAGAAGGTCCTTCTCCGGATAGTAAAACAACCCCAACAGCTGGATCCTCATGTGCATCGTGAAAGGCTTCCAGTAATTCAAAAACGGTTTGTGGTCGGAAAGCATTCCGTACTTCAGGCCGATTAAAGGCGATACGGGCTACTCCATCAGCCTTTTTATAAGTAATGTCTTGATAGGTTTTAACTGTAGTCCAATTCATGATCAGAAACGTAATCTAGTGTTACAAAACGTAAACAAAGAAATCGGACATCTAAAAGATACCCAATTTCTTTGTTTCTTCGAGTCTTCTCCAAGATATTAAATAGAGGCTAGCAGCAAGCTATTAAGCTGCAATGCGCAAGCGTTCGTTTCGGTAATACTCCCGAAAAGTGATCATCCGCTGACTCTCTTCATCCCATAGTTTGTTCATGGCATACTTGAGACTTTCCCGGAAATTGATGGCGGTGACGTACTTCTGGAGAACAGGATTTTCTTGTGCGCACTTTTCCAAATTGTAGTTGGGGATTCGTGGGCTAAGGTGATGAATATGGTGGAAGGCAATATTGCCTGTAAACCAATTCATAATTTTAGGGAGTTTATAATAGGTACTTCCACGAATAGCCGCCAAGAGAAACACCCAGTCTTTCCTCCACTGCTTATAGGCCTCTTCATGCTGATGCTGAACATAAAAAAACCAAAAAGCAACAATGCTGAAGATCGCTACAATAAAAAATTGTATCAGGAGAAACTTTTTCCAACCCAGCAAATAGGCAAGGGTAGCATATACTGCTATGATGAGAATATTATTGATCAATTGGGCTCTCCCTGTACCTTTCCAGCCTTTCATATTTACAAAAGGGAAACGATTGGATATTATAACGTAGGCCAACGGGGAAATAAAAAATAGGATAAAGGGGTTACGAAATACGCGGTATCGAAACCTTCGCCATCTTGAGGCTTCCCTGAATTCATTTACGGTAAGCGTAGGGATGTCCCCGATATCGCGAAACTCAAGCTGTTGCGTATGTCCATGATGAAATGCATGCACTTTTGCCCAATACTTATAAGGAAGTGTACTGAAAAAGCTGCAAACGATACCAACAATATTGTTGAGTTTTTTTGACTTGAAAAACGATTGATGGCCACAATCGTGTTGGATGATGAATATTCTTGCGGTGATCAAACCATTAATGACCCCTAAAGCTAAGGTAATCCAAATGGACCAGTCTAGGCTAAGATACATTAATACCCAAAATCCAATAAAAGGGATGAAGGTATTGAGTAACTGCCTCACCGCTTTTGGGACACTAGGAGTTTGATATCTTCGAATAATTTGTTGCCAATTCTTGAGAGACTCTAAGATTTCCCGCTCCATCTTAGTAAACTCCCTTTTTACTTCTTTTTGCATAAAATCAATTTTGCTAACGGTTCACAAGTATCTTCTGGACTGTTTAGACGGATTCTAAAGCGGAAAGATACAGGAAATTCGGAATGGACAAAAAAGAAATGAGATAAATAGACCGAATTTTTAATTATAGAAAGTCTAACTAAACTTCGCATAAAAAGTTTAGGATTTTTCAATTTTCGCCCTATAAATTTTTAAGATCCGCCTTATTTCAGAATCGATGTGGAAACTTAAATTAATTTATTATCTTGTGGACAAATGCTATGCATGCATAGCATTTTTACGGAGGTTCCTACTATCGAAAAATTTAAAATCTATTGTATGGCAAACTATATGAATATGGATACCCTTCGATTCCAGCTTTTCAAGGTGCATGGAGTTGAAGACATACTTGGTTACGAGCGCTACCAAGAATTTGACAAGGAAGCTATTGAGATTTTCATGGAAGCTGTTAAAGACTTCTCTGACCAGGACTTATATCCTTATTTTAGAGAAATGGATGAGCAGCCTGCACACTATAAAGACGGGAAAATCATTGTTCATCCTTCTGTGAAGACGGTTATGGACAAATCTGCTGAATTAGGACTTATAGGAGGTAGCTTTGACTATGAAGATGGAGGAATGCAAATTCCTGCTATGGCTTTACAAGCGGTTTCATTCATTATGGATGCAGCCAACAATAATACTCCAGGGTATCCCGGACTTACGGGGGGTGCTGCTGAACTTATTGTTGAATTTGGAAGCCAGGAGTTGAAAGACACTTTTGTTCCCAATATGATTGCTGGAAAATGGGGCGGAACAATGTGTTTGACCGAGCCCCAGGCAGGAAGCTCCCTTTCAGATGTTGTTACAACCGCTTATCCACAAGAAGACGGAACCTACAAGATCAAAGGGCAAAAAATATTTATCTCAGGCGGAGACCATGAATATTGCGACAACTTCATTCACTTGACATTGGCTAGAATTGAGGGTGCTCCTGCCGGAACCAAAGGGATCTCCCTTTTTGTCATTCCCAAAAATAGAATCAAGGAGGACGGAAGCCTAGAGTACAATGATGTACGTACCGTTGCTGATTTTCAAAAAATGGGTCAAAAAGGCTATTGTACCACACACCTAGGATTTGGAGACAACGACGACTGCGTAGGGTACTTAGTGGGCCAGCCCAACTTCGGGCTTCGCTACATGTTCCTGATGATGAATGGAGCAAGAATTAGTGTAGGTAGAGGAGCCGTTGCGGTTGCTTGCGCAGCTTACCATGCATCTCTACAATACGCCAAAGAACGTCCACAGGGTAGAAGGCTTTCCAGAGGTGGTGAAAAGGACCTATCCCAAGGGCAGACGTTGATCATCAACCACCCAGATGTGAGGAGGATGTTGCTCTTACAGAAAGCCATTTATGAGGGTGCACTTAGCCTAGTCTTTGAGGCAGCAAAATTCCATGACCTATCACAGGTCGCAGAAACGGAAGAGGAAAGGAACAATTACAAATTGTTACTCGAAATCCTTACTCCGATTGTTAAAACCTATCCTTCGGAAAAAGGGCAACAAGGTATAAGTACAGGGGTACAAGTACTGGGAGGTTATGGCTTTACTTCTGACTTTGTCTTGCAGCAATATTACCGGGACATTAAGATTTACTCTATCTATGAAGGTACTACAGGGATTCAGTCTTTAGACTTATTAGGTAGAAAAATTACCATGAATAACGGTAAAGCTTTACAACTATTAGTCGCGGAAATGCAGCAAACTATCGAAGCTGCTATGACCTTTGATGAGCTGAAGCCTTATGCCAAAGTGTTGATAGAGAAAATGCAACTGACACAGAAAGTTCTTGAATTCCTAATGCAATTTGCCATGCAAGGAGATCACGAGCGTTTTCTATCCGATGCTACGATCTTCATGGAGATGTTTGGTACCGTTGCCATTGCCTGGCAGTGGCTTAAGTTGGGAGTTTGTGCCAAGCAAGCACTGGTAACAGGTGATACGACCTTCACACCAGAAATGCATGAGAGTACCATCCATACCTTGAAATTCTTCTTCAAGTATGAAGTTCCCAGAACAGAAGGTCAGGCACAAATCATCATGCATGACGATGTACTCACCCTCATTGGGGATAAAGAGTTGATCAGCTAATTTAGCTGATAGTTTTACATAAATGGTCCACAGTTTTTGTAAGTTGAGCTGAGCATTGTTCAACAGAAAACTGTGGACCGTTAATCATTCAACCTCCCCTTTTATGAAAGCTCTCGTTTGCACCCAATATGGGCCCCCAGAAAAGTTAGAAGTACTTGAGTTACCCGAGCAACAACCTGGGCCCAAAGAAGTCTTAGTCCAAATCAAGGCCTGTAGCCTAAATTTCCCGGATACCTTGATTATTCAGGGCTTATACCAATACAAACCTGAACCTCCTTTTGTTCCAGGAAGTGATATTGCAGGGGTAGTTAAGGCAGTGGGGGCTGAAGCTAAAGGGTTTTCTCCGGGTGATGAGGTTTTCGGCTTGGTAGTACACGGTGGATTTGCAGAGGAAGTCTGTGTTCCTGCAAATCGCTGTTTCCCCAAATACCATGGAATGGACTTTAAGCAAGCTGCAGCCTTCACCATGACCTATGCTACTTCTTATCACGCATTGAAGGACCGGGCGAGGCTTAAAGAAGGGGAAACCTTATTGGTACTAGGGGCTTCTGGAGGAGTTGGAATCACAGCTGTAGAACTAGGTAAGGTCATGGGAGCCCGTGTAATTGCGGCAGCTTCTACTGCAGAAAAGTTGGCATTGTGTAAACAGTATGGAGCAGATGAATTGATTAACTATCAAGAAGAGAATCTTAAGCAGCGGGTTAAGGAGCTAACCCAAGGCAAAGGAGCAGATGTAGTCTATGACCCAGTTGGAGGCGCCTATTCTGAGCAAGCGTTGCGGGCTACAAATTGGAAGGGGAGGTTTCTTGTGGTGGGCTTTGCAGCTGGAGACATACCCCGTATACCCTTGAATCTTCCCTTGCTCAAAGGCTGTCAAATCGTAGGGGTTTTCTGGGGAGATTTTGCCACGAGAAACCCTGGAAAGAATGGGATGAATATGATGGAACTCATACAATTATTTGAACAAGGAAAAATTAACCCCCATATTGAAGACATGGTATCTCTTGAAGAGACGCCTAGCGCCTTGCGAAAAATGATGGACCGCAGGGTAAAGGGAAAAATCGTCTTGGATATGGAAAAGGAATAATAACTACTCAAAATTATATGCGATTAAAGGACAAAACTGCTATCATCACTGGAGGTTCCAGAGGAATTGGCAAAGCCATTGCAGAACTTTTTTCCAAGGAGGGGGCATCCGTCTGGATATGGGATGTATTGGATGAAGGGAATCAGACTGCCCGAACTATTCAGGAGAATGGCGGCAAAGCCCAGTTTTCAAAAATCTCAGTTACAGACAAGGAAACTTTAGAAAAAGAATCCAAGCGGATCTATGAAACAGAAGGGAAAATAGATATTCTAGTCAATAATGCTGGCATTACCCGAGACAGAACCCTCATGAAAATGAGCGATGAAGAATGGCAAAGCGTAATAGATGTCAACCTCACGGGTGTGTACAATTGTACAAAAGTTGTGGTGCCTTACATGATAGAAAATAAGTATGGTCGCATCGTTTCAGCAGCCTCCAATGTAGGCCTAAGAGGAAATTTTGGCCAAAGCAATTACGCTGCTACCAAAGCAGCTATAATAGGCATGACGAAGACATGGGCTTTGGAATTTGGGAAATATGGAATTACAGCAAATGCAATTGCCCCAGGTTTTACAGCCACAGAAATGACTGCAAAAATTCCTAAAGAGCATATTGAAGCCATGAAGCAGCATATACCTTTGCGTACCGTAGCCCAACCTATAGATATAGCCTATGGGTATTTGTACCTCTCATCGGACGAAGCCCGCTTTGTAAGCGGAATTTGCCTAACTATAGATGGAGGAGTCTCCCGCTAAACGACTTCCTAAGTACTATCAAAAATTTACCTAATACCCTACTTACTACTTATTACTTATTAATTACTACTTACTACCTATTACCTACCACTTACTACCTACTTTCCATCCTCATGACCGTAGAAAACCTAGCAGAACTGAAGCAATTTGTAGGAAAAGAGCTTCCTCCCTCCGAATGGCTAACCATCAGCCAGGAAATGATTAATTCTTTCGCAGAAGCTACCCTGGATTTTCAATGGATACATACTGATGTAGAACGAGCACAGAAAGAATCTCCCTTTGGGGGCCCAATAGCCCATGGCTTCATGTCTGTTTCGCTAATATCAAAATTCATTGAAGGAATGATGGAGGTAAAATCGGCAAAAATGGGTGTTAATTACGGATTAAATAAGGTCCGCCTCCCCCACCCTGTCCCTGCAGGAAGTCGATTGCGAATGGTTGGAAAGATCGCTGAAATAGAACCCTATGGGGAGAATGGGGCAAAAGTCACCTGGGATTGCACGCTCGAATTAGAAGGAATAGAAAAACCTGCATGTGTAGGACAATTTTTGGCACTTTTATTCGAATAAGTAAATAAAAATAGAGTAACTATCGCGGACTACTTACAATAACTATTCTCATGAATATCTCTCAAAAATTTGACCTCTCTGGCAAGGTTGCCATTATCACAGGTTCTAGCAAAGGAATAGGAGAAGCTATGGCCAGGGGTATGGCAGAAGCCGGTGCAAGTGTCGTTATCAGCAGTCGAAAGCAAGAGGCTGTCGATGCAGTTGCCCAAAAGTTCAAGGAAGACGGATTAGAAGCTATAGGAATAGCCTGCCACGTAGGACAAGAAGATCAATTGAAAAACCTAGTCGACCAGACGGTAGAACGTTATGGAGGGGTAGATATATTGGTAAACAATGCAGCAATCAACCCCATTTGGACTCCTATAGCTCAGGTAGATGGAGCTATTTTTGACAAAATGGTGCAGGTAAACGTGAAATCCTGCTTCCTGCTTTCAAATATGTGCTATCCCTATATGGAAAAGCGTGGGGGAGGATCTATCATTCATATTAGTTCCGTAGAAGGCTTAAAGCCCTCCTTTGGCTTAGGAGTTTACAGCATGACCAAAGCAGCTGTTATCATGTTGGCACAGAATCAGGCCAAAGAATGGGGGCCCGATAAAATACGTGTCAACGCCATTTGTCCGGGATTGGTCAAAACCAAACTAAGTGCAGGTCTTTGGTCCAATGAGGCCATCCTCAACAAATACGAGGAAAGCATTCCCCTGGGTCGTATGGCTATGCCAGATGAAATGGTAGGTCTTGCCTTATTTTTAGCTTCAGATGCGTCGAGCTATACAACAGGTGGAGTATTTACAGCTGACGGTGGCTACATGCTTGCTGGATAAGGCTGACAAGTAAATGCCGAGACGATTTTCTTAATTGATCATTTGACCTTCATCATTTTCCAATGCTCGATCAACCCAAAGATATACGTAAAGGAGAGGAACTCGACTTAAAAAAACTTTCTGAATATTTAGCAGGCATCAATCCGGAATGGAGTGATCTACCGGAAGTCAAACAGTTCCCTTCAGGATTTTCCAACTTAACCTATTGGCTTAAAATTGGAGAAAAAGAGTTTGTCTTGAGAAAGCCTCCACATGGGGCCAATGCAAAAGGTGGGCATGACATGCATCGGGAATTTACCATTCTAGATAATCTCTATCCTGTTTTCGATAAGGTTCCAAAGCCCTTTCACTACTGTGAGGACCCAGAAGTTATTGGAGGCCCATTTTACCTTATGGAGCGCGTGAAAGGCATTATTCTCCGTAGACCTGGTGGAAAATCTTTCACCCCGCTTCCTGAACAAGCATATAAGGAGATTTCTACCAGCTGGCTAGATACCTTTGTAGAACTTCACCAGCTAGACTACCAAGCTGCTGGACTGGGAGAACTGGGTAGGCCAGAAGGTTACGTTGAGCGGCAAATTACGGGTTGGTCTAAGCGGTACACCAAGGCACAGACTTCAGCGGTAAAGGAAATAGCCCAAGTAATGAAATGGCTAAATACACACATGCCACCTGACTCAGGTGCATCTTTGATTCACAATGATTATAAGTATGACAATATTGTCTATCAAGAAGGAGACTGGACCCAGATCATAGCCATTCTAGACTGGGAAATGTCCACACTAGGTGATCCCTTGATGGATTTAGGTACTTCGGTTGCCTATTGGATAGATCAGGGAGAGGGAAATGAAAGCTCACTTTTAGCTTCTATTCCTACCTATTTTCCAGGTAATCCTACCCGAGAAGAATTGGTGCACCAGTACAGTTTAAAAAGTGGCATACCCATAGACAATTTTGTCTTTTACTATGTATATGGACTCTTCAAATTGGCGGTGGTTGTTCAGCAAATTTACTATCGCTATGAAAAAGGGTTTACCAAGGATCCTCGATTTGCCCAACTCGATCAGATGGCGCAGTATCTCTGCGTAAAAGGCCTCCAGGCCATTCAAAAAAACCGGATTTACGACCTTTTTTAATATGGCAAAAATCTTATTTATACGACACGGCCAGGCATCCTTTTTCAAGGATAACTATGATGAGCTCTCCCCAAAGGGTCGACAACAAGCAGAAGCGTTGCAGAAATACTTCCAGGAAACGGGAATACCCGTTCATCATTTTTTTTCTGGGAACCTCAATCGTCAAATAGACACCAAAACTATTATTGCTGAGTCTTATACCGAAGTACCTAAGTCCATAGATTCGTCGTTCAATGAACACCATGGCCCTAAGGTTGTTCGAAACCTTTGGCCAAAGGAAGTTCCCAAGACTTTGGATGAAAAGGAAAAGAGATCCTTTATGAAGGGGTATTTCCGCTTTTTTGAGCAAACGACCAAAGCCTGGGTATTGGGGGAATTGGAAGCAGAGCCTATGCCTGAAATTGAACCATGGGAAATCTTTAAAAACCGCGTACACGCTGGGCTGGATACGTTATTTCAACACTGTCAAAAAGGCGAAACCCTGGCTGTTGTAACATCAGGTGGACCCGTTGCGGTAGCCGCGGGATATGCACTCAACCTAAGCGATGAAAAAATCATAGAACTCAGCTGGAATATAGCCAACAGCTCCGTAACAGAATTTTTGTATTCCCAAGGGAGGTTTTCTCTAATCAACTTCAATACAACTCCACACTTGGTAAAGACGAATTTGAAAAGTCTTGTGTAGTAGAGATGGAGGTATGAAGAAATGTGGAGATGGAGAAATAGGGTATAAAAGGTGTGAGGATATAGGGAGTGATTAGAATTGGGGATTTAGGATGGAAGTTCGGGGAAACTAAGATTAATTCTATTAGTGAAAAATCTCATCCATTGGGTCTAAGTCTTTTCGCACACCCAAAACAAACCTAATAGATTCTTAGGGCTAAAAATGAAATTTGCTTAATAAATCAACATTTACCTATGCAATCAGAATTCAAAGATAAGGTAGTCCTCATAACAGGAGCAGGCTCAGGAATTGGGAAAGCAGCTGCTATGGCTTATGCTGAACGAGGGGCAAAGGTTGTAGTCTCCGATATTCATGCAGAAAATACAAATGCAACGGCTGAGGCTATAAAAGCTGTCGGTGGAGAATCGCTAGCCATCCCTACGGATGTTTCTAGCTTTGAGGCTGTCAAGGAACTGGTGGATCAGACCGTTACTCATTATGGAAGCATTGACATTGCCCTGAATAATGCAGGGATCGGGGGCCAGCGGGAACGCACCTCCCAGTTCTCCCTCAAATCCTGGGATCAGGTAATTGCCGTAAACCAGAGTGGAGTTTTCTACTGTATGCGTGAACAACTTCGCTACATGGAGCAGCAAGGATCAGGCTGTATTGTCAACATCGCCTCCATAGCTGGACTACGCGCTTTTCCCATGCAAGTCGCCTACTCTGCGAGTAAATTTGCCGTGGTCGGGATGACCCGAACTGCTGCAGGAGAATACGCCAAAATGGGAATTCGGATTAATGCAGTGTGTCCCGTATTTACGCATACGCCTATGGTGGATGGACTGCTGGAAATTGACCAAAGTCTCGAAGCAAAATTGGTAAAGACCATTCCCATGCGTCGATTTGGAGAGGTAAGCGACATGGTAAATGCCATCCTTTGGCTGAGTTCGGAAGGCTCCAGCTTTATTACAGGACTCGCATTACCCGTAGATGGAGGTCAAATGATGTAAGGGAAAAATTTGATACACATTTTGGTAACTCCATTGAATCCTAGTAGTTTATATATTGTACAATTACATCTACTAGATTCTATGATTAGGATAGGACTAAGCTCAATTAGGTTGATATGTTATGTTGGGGTCTTGCTTGCAGCTAGCTTGCTTAGCTGCAAACAACCCAAGGAAAATTCCCTTCCAGCAATCACTTATTCGTCCCTTGAAGACTTCACAGAAGCCCAAGACGCTGCTGTTTCTCTTCAAGATCAATTTACCCTGGAACTATGGGCTCCCGGCACCCTATTGGCAAGCCCCGTTTCACTCTCTTTTGCCCCTACGGGTGAGGCATACGTTTCAGAAACTACTCGCAGAAAAAGTTCAGATCTAGATATCCGACAACATCGAGATTGGTTCACGGAAGACCTTTCTCTTTCATCATTGGAAGAAACAGAGGCATTCCACAAAAAGAAGCTTGATCCCAAGTTAGGAAAAGAAAACACCTGGCAAGAAGATTTCAACGAAGATGGTAGCCATGATTGGAAAGACTTGTTGGTCCAAAGCGAGAGAGTGAGAAAAATTTGGGATGAAGATGGAGATGGTAAGGCAGATAAGTCCCTGGTATTTGGAGAAGATTTCCGAGAAATGCTCACAGGAGTTGCGGCAGGAATACAATTTCATGATGATGAAATTTTCCTATCCTGTGCCCCAGACCTTTGGAGGCTCAAAGATACAGATGGAGATGGAGATATGGATGAGAAAACATCTGTCAGCCGAGGCTATGGTATTCATATTGGCTACGCGGGGCATGATATGTCTGGCGTAACGATAGGTCCCGATGGAAAAATTTATTGGTCTATTGGAGACCTAGGGGTAAATACTGTAGATCAGACGGGTAAAAGGTGGGCCTATCCTCACCATGGAGCAGTCATGCGGGCAAATCCCGATGGAACTGACTTTGAGGTATATGCGTTTGGGCTTCGAAATCCCCAAGAGTTAGCTTTTGATGCCTTTGGCAACCTGATTAGTGTAGATAATGACGGGGACCACCCGGGTGAGCACGAAAGAATCGTTCATATTCTAGAGGGCTCTGATAGTGGCTGGAGAACCTACTGGCAATTTGGCAAGTACAATCAACCGGGAGAAGACTACAAGATATGGATGGATGAAAATCTACACGTCCCACATTTCGAAGGACAAGCGGCTTACCTACTCCCCCCTGTTGCTTTAGCGGATAATGGCCCTGCAGGATTGGCCTACAATCCTGGAACAGCTCTCGGAGAAAGATGGAAGGGATACTTTTTTTCCTCCCACTTTACCGCCTCTACCTCCAGTTCTAAGGTTCGAGGAATTAAATTAGCTCCCAAAGGAGCCTCATTTGAGGTGGTTGAAGATACTGCCATATCTGTTGGGATTGTATCAACAGGATTGAGTTTTGGACCTGATGGGGCACTCTATATTGCTGATTGGCTGGAGAGTTATGATAAAAAGCCCTTTGGTAGAATTTGGAAGCTCGACGTAGTTGACTCGCTAAAATCGCCTTTGCGTTCTACAACCAAACAGATTTTAAACGAGGGTTTTGGAAACCGGTCGCTAAAGGAACTCTCGCATTTCTTGGAAAACGAAGATATGCGCATTCGAATGGGAGCTCAATTCCAACTCGTCCGGCAAAATGAATTCCAAAACCTTCAGGATGTAGCGCTACATTCTGCAAATCTTCTAGCGAGAATTCACGCGATATGGGGATTGGGGCAATTAGCAAGGGTCAATCCTGATAGAGGGGAAGCAATCGTTCCTTTTCTTAAAGATTCTGAAGAAGAAGTCCGATCTCAAGCTGCCAAAGTTCTAGGAGATGCCAAAATATCTGCAGCAAAATCAGACCTACTGCAGCTTCTATCAGATCCCTCCTCCCGCCCAAGATACTTTGCTGCTGAGGCATTAGGGAAATTACTCGCAAAAGAAGCTTTTACGCCTTTGGTAGAATCGTTGGGAGCGCTTAATGGTAAAGATCCACACATGCGCCACGGCCTAATACTGGCACTTTCCCGTGTGGCAACTGAGGAGCAGCTTGAGGAACTTTCCCAGCATGCATCTTCCCATACGAGAATAGGTGCAGTAGTAGCCCTTCGTCGGCAGAAATCTTCAAAGGTAACTGCCTTTTTACATGATACCGATTCCCTTGTAAGGACGGAGGCTGCTAGAGCTATCCACGATGATGAAGGAATTCCAGCAGCTATACCTAACCTGGCAGAATCGCTACTTGATTCTTACAATGAAATCCCTTTTGCGATCCGTGCGATCAATGCCAATTTAAAATTGGGTACCCAAGAAGCCGCCAACCGTCTTGCAAAATATGCTGACAACCCCAATCACCCTTTGTATTTGCGAGAAGATGCCTTATGGGCCTTATCCCACTGGCCCTCTCCTTCGGTCCTGGATAGGGTTGCGGGTAGGTATTCAACTCCGAGCCAAACTAGAGGACAAGATGCAACAGATGCAGTAAATGATTTCGTAGTAGATTGGATTTTGAAGGAACCTACCTCATTTCGAATCACCGCACTGAACTTGGTAGCATCCCTCAACCCTTCAAAAGCCGAGGAAGTATTGACTCGAATCGCTACCGTCTCCAAAGAACCCGAAACGGTACGAGTTGCCGCCCTCCAAGCTATGTCGGCTACAGCGCATCCCCAATTGATACAATCTGTCGAAAGCGCCTTAGTAGATAATTCACCTATGCTTAGGAAGGAAGCACAGCATCTTATTGCTCAATTACCCCTTGAGGAGGAACGCAAAGTAGCTTTACTCGAAACAGCCTTGAAACATGGGGAAATTGGGGAAAAGCAACAGATTTTAGCTACTCTTGGAAAAATTGATCATCCTAAAGCCATGTCCCTTCTCGAAGAGTGGGTAACTCAATTTGAACAGGGAATCCTGGAAAAAGAACTTTTGCTGGATGTATTCCTGGCAGTAGAGAATAGTTCATTTTCAGACTTGAAAAGTCGGACCCAAACTCTTCTAGGTAAGGAGGAAATGCAAGGAGGCTATGTAATGACCCTATATGGGGGTGATCCCTTGAAAGGTAGAAAAACGCTCATTCAGCACCCAACTGCTCAGTGTTTAAGGTGTCACCAAATAAGAGGATATGGAGGAAAAATAGGACCAGATTTATCTCAAATTGGGGGACTACTCAGTCGAGAAGAATTGATGGAATCGCTAGTATATCCCAGCAGACGGATAGCACCTGGATACGGTTCATTAATTCTCGACCTCGAATCAGGGGATAAAATCAGTGGTACCCTGGTAAGCTCTCAACTAGATAGCCTGACGATAAAGATTGCTTCGGGTGAACTCCTCTCTTTTGCAGAGGACAATATCCAATCGACTGAACAAGGGCCCTCTGCAATGCCGTCCATGCAACATATTTTAAATTGGTCAGAAATGCGAGACCTAATCTCCTTTTTGAGTACGATTAAATAGGATTTTAAACGCTTAAATATTTCAAGTTAAATACGTTTTCTGCCAAAATCTTTTATATTTGTTTTGGGAGCAAAAGTCACCAAATACGAAACATGATTCCTTCCTATACACCCAATCTTATCATTGGCGCAGGACCCGCAGGGCTGGCTATAGCAGGCTGGCTTCGCCATATGGATCTTCCTTTTGAGGTTATCGAGAAATCAGATAAAATTTCCTATTCATGGCACAACCACTATGACAGACTTTGTCTCCACACGGTAAAGCAACTTTCACATCTGCCTCACATGGCGTTCCCCGATGATTATCCGCTTTACGTTCCCCGGGAAAAGTTGGTCCAGTATTATGAGGCCTATGCAGAAGAATTTCGGATCAATCCACATTTTAACCAAGAACTTACATCGCTCAAACGGGTAAATAGTGAATGGATAGCGACCACTCAAGATGAGAAAAGTATTCGAGCAGATAATGTAATCATAGCTACAGGTGTAAATCGAGTACCTCACGAACCTACTTGGCCTGGACAAGAAAATTTCCAAGGGGAAATTATTCATTGTCGTACCTATAGAAATCCCCTACCCTTCCTAGGTAAAAAAGTGTTGATAGTGGGCTTTGGAAACACTGGAGCAGAGATCGCATTAGATTTGAGTGAAAATAAGGTACCTCCTGTTATTTCTGTTAGAGGAGAAGTAAATATCGTCCCTCGGGACCTCAACGGAAGGCCTGTCCAACTTACTGCGAGGAAACTCGCGAAACTCCCTTTTGGAATGGGGGAAAAGTTGGGGAACTTTATCCGTAGAAGGTATATTGGAGACATGAGTAAATATGGGCTTAGGATGTCCAAGCTCAGCCCTACTGAACAACTCAAGAAAACTGGAAAAACACCTGTAATCGACCTCGGAACAGTCGGACATATTAAAGGAGGAAAGATTACCGTTCGACCTAATATAAAGCGTTTCATAGAGAATGGCGTAGAATTCGAAAATGGATCCATTGAAAGGTTCGATGTTATTCTCCTCGCTACAGGATATAGACCTGTAATTGACGACTTTATGGAATCTACAGAAAACCTCTTAGATCAATATGGATGTCCTAAATCTCCTATTGGGGAGGGACCCCATAAGAATTTATATTTCCTGGGCTTCGACAACTATAAACTAGGAGGAATTTTAGGGACCATATTTGCCGATTCTGAACTCATTGCTCACACCATTCGGGATAGATCTTATGAACAATCTACCCAGGAGCTAGCAAGCAGTTGAGAAGGAATCTCCTAAAGTTTGTCTTACAGCAAAAAAAAGAATTAGAGCTTGAAAGAGCGATGAATAGCGATTTACTTTTCTTTGAAATTAAGAATCCACCTATGACTTATAAGCATTTCCTCGTCAAGACTGAAGACCATGTAACCCAAGTTTCCTTCAACCGACCCGAAAAGGCAAATTCTCTTACCCAGGAAGCATGGGGGGAAATGCAAGCCATATTTGAATTTCTCGATGAAGATGATGCTACTCGTGTAATTGTACTTACGGGTGAAGGAAAGACCTTCTGTGGGGGGATAGATCTATCCCTGCTCATGAATATGCAACATGTACAATCTCTCAATTGCGAGGGGAAAAAGCGAGAAAAGCTCCGAAGGTTTATTCTTGGGCTACAAGAGAATAT
>JBCCTX010000076.1:0-24307 GCA_039197765.1 Bacteroidota bacterium | reverse complement strand
GCAGGTAGCCGTTCAGGAAGTAAGCCTAGAAGCTATCAAGGGGTATTTGAGTGTACAGGAAAATGAAAATAAGTCCATTTACATAGATGAATCCCTGTTCCAAATTCCCATTGCCATTGGAGATCGAAGTGAGATGGTCCAGGATCTACCTCAAATCCTGATGGGTACCCGTCTACCTGTTGAGGGAGATATCGTTCGACTCTTTATGCAATGGGGAGAGGGCTTGGAAGCCCAACACCTTGATATGGACTTGAGTTGTATGGTTGCCTATGAAAATAGAACAGAGCGATGCTCTTATTCCAAACTGACAGTAGCAGGCTGTCGGCACAGTGGGGACATCCAGCGGATTCCTGAAAAGGTCGGTACAGCAGAGTATATTGATGTGAACCTTGATCAACTGACAAAGTTGGGAGCAAAATATGTCTCGTTTACCTGCAATGCTTATACCAATGGGAGCCTAGCTCCCAATCTTGTGGTAGGATGGATGAATTCCACCTATCCTATGGAAATCAAGGAAAGCGGGGTAGCCTATGACCCTACGGCTGTCCAGCAGCAGTGCCGGATCACACAAACCTTGAATAAGGGAATGGTCTTTGGCGTGCTGGATGTGGCAGCGCGAGAAATTCTATGGCTGGAACTTGCCTTCGGGGGGCAAATTGTCCAAAACCTAGATACAGAAGGGGTGGAAGCCTTAATGGCCAAGCTAGATGCCAAGTGGAAAATCGGCGATTTGCTTCAACTTAAGGCTGAATGCCAGAGCCTCATGCAGGTAGAGAATCCTGAAGTAGCGGAAGAGGTCTATGATGTGGAGTGGGCCCGGGATTCTGCGAAGGTGGCGGAGTTGTTTTTAGGGTAGTCAGGATAGGTCATCCCAAAGATGGGATGACTTTTTTATTTTTGACATTGAAGGGCACTGACTTAGAGGGACTTAGCGTTGCTAAGAGACGCTGAGAATTGGAACCCTGTGGAAATTCTGTAAATACTTATCCTAAAAAGAGGATGCCTCATTTAAACCTTCCATAGTAACTTCAATAGGATATAAATTTATAGTTCAGGCCCAAAAGTTTCCGAATAAATTCCAGCATAAACTCCCTTCAAAAATAAGGGCCAGGAGTTTTCCTGGCCCTGTCCTCAAACTCGGAATTTTGGACTGTCAGGGTCTAATTTCTAATCTAGAATTTAAGCTGTGAGGCTTACGAACTTGCTGCTAATTCCTAGAGGAAACTCATTCGAAGACACTCAGAAATAGGGAGGGTAATCAGCTGGTAGAGGCTGCCGCCCTTTGCCTCAATCTACCCTTCCTTACAACTCAAATCCACACTTCCTTACCGGAAAATGTCATTCACAGATAGGAAAATTAACCCTGCTAAAAAAATACTCCAAAAGGAGAAAAATCTGTATATATATAAAACTGCTAAAGAGGTATTTACCCTATGGTTTGACTCATTTTTTTTAGGACAGAAGTAACCCTTTGTTTCGTATCCATTTGGTACTCTTCCGCTGCCTCCCCGATTCTCTTACAAAAGAAACGACTCAAAAAATCTGTTTGATTTCGCCTATTCCCACATACCCCTATGCATCTTCCCCTTTCCACCACATTTTCGCTAAATCCTTTGACGTTAGGGGATGATACCAATGCTTGAGGTAAATGGACTTGGGAACACAAATGAGAGAGGTGGCTGTTTCTGCGAATACATGGGCATTGCGGATGGAGCCTCGTATCACGCCTGTATTCCCCAAAGGGACCCAAGCACTGGCCATACGGCTTTCATAACCTCCCAAGGGAAACACACGCAGCCCTTCCGCTATAGGAAAATAGACAAAGCCAGAGGTACTCCCTCCTTTGATCAGTTGTGCACCATTTGCTAGATGAATGAGGCGTATATCTGCTTCTCCAGGAATAGATTTCTCCGGGGCAAACTCAAATCCTGACTTTCTCAGCTCATTTAAAATAACCTGACGAAACTCTGGGTTTGCTTGCAGGTAATCTGTCAAGGTCTCCCCATCGAGATAGCGCTGCACCTCTTCCAAGTCATAGGTTTGCAAAGAAAAAGATTCCTGTACCCGAAATGCATTTTCAGGATTCTTTTTATTCAAAGCTTCACATACCCAGGCTGCAAAATTTGGGTTATCATCGGTGCCTTCTACCAAGATCTGGATGTCTTTAAAGGCTATTTTAGGGGGAGAAAAAATGTTAGCATCCAGGCGATGGTTACGCAGGAAGCTTTGAATAGTATCCGCTTGGATATCGTCGATGACTGCGGCAGCATTTCGGGCTGCTTTACGGGTAATTTTTTCTTCAGAAAACGCACCCAAGTGAAAAGAAACCCGCAAGTTCCCACAAGCATCAATTTCACTACTGGCAAGATTGGCTTCCCCTGCGTTAACAGATTTTCTAGTCTCTAGTAGGTACAATTCTTCATCCGTTTCATTGCGCAGAGCATAAATAGCATTTGCCGTTTTCCCATCGATGAAGATTTCATACCCAGCAGATGTGCGTAGAACTGTTCCCCGTTGGCGTAAGGCGTCTGCAGTTCTCAGACAACGGATAGCATCTTGTGTATGTATGATGAAACGCCTAAACGGTTCCTCCTCCCATGTTAGCCATTGATAAGCCTCTTGTTGTTCGTTGGAATATCTGTTTGAAAAGTCTGAATTCGTCGTTTCACGATGTTGCACATGCGTCTTCTTTTTATTTTCCCAAAGCGCTATTTCCTCCTTCCACTTTTGGGATTTCTCCGAATCGGGTTTCTTTTCGAGCTTCTTTTGTAAGCGTTGAACTTTTTGTTCTGCATACAGGAGAGGAAGAGGTTTGCTGAGAACGTTCAACATTCTTTCTCTTAACGCTAGGGGATTGGCAACAATCTCGATGGGAACTTTGCTTTTACTATGAGCAACGGATAAGGCCAAAACTTCTCTCAATAGGAGCTTTAGGCGTTCTTCCTCCCATTTCCCTTTAAAAAGTCGGGAGAGCATCCAGGACATATTTCCAGAATTCTTTTCCCAAAGAAAGTCCACCCAGGTATCAAAGACCGGTGAGAATACATACTGAGCGGCGAATTCAGGGTGCATAAACCTCCCAAAAGGACTGAAGTCCGACATTCCAATATCGTGTAGGTAGGTTAGATGCAGACAACAAGCCCTAAGAAATTCCAGTTCATCTTTTTCGCGGAAAGGAATCAATTGACCATTTACCTTTTTGACTACCTCCAGTACCTGGACTGCTACGTCCCTAACATGTACTATGCTATGATCTGTAAATAAGGCAATATGCCTTGCAGGGTTTTTATAAAAATCGGGATCCTTCTTTACATATTCCAGCTTTGCCTGCTCCCCTATCGGTCCATAGAAATTCTCTTCGATAAAGTGCCGAAATTCAATCGGCAAATAATTATCCATACGGGATTCGAATTGTTCTTCAGAAAGCTGAGCATCTGCAGGAATATGCGGTGTAAGCATAGGTTCAGATCTATTTCTAGAAACTATCGACTTCCCGATAGGCCTTTAAAAGTGCGGCTTCCCCCTCTTTTCCTTCGGAAAAATTTCCATGTTCCATTCCCAAAACCCCCTGGAAACCCTTCCTATGAATGTGTTTGAAGATATTCTTATAGTTCATCTCCCCTGTAGTGGGCTCTTTTCTTCCCGGGACATCCCCAATTTGGAAGTATCCTATTTCGTCCCAAGAGAGATCCATATTGTTGATGATGTTCCCTTCTGTAATTTGCTGGTGGTACATGTCAAATAAGATTTTACAAGAGGGACTATTCACCGCCTTACAGATCAGGTAGGCGTGTGGAATCTTGGCCAAAAACATGTTGGGATGGTTGACCCAGGGATTAAGGGGTTCCAGCACCATTACCAGCTTATGGGGCTCTAGAATCTCCGAGGCTCTTCGCAAGGTTTCGATGATGTGTGCAGTCTGGTAATCGAGTTCCAACTTGTGGTGTAAATCTCCGAGAACGATGGTCATCCAAGTCGCATTTACGCGTTTGGCGACGTCTACCGAACCTTTTATTTCTTCTAAAAATGCCTCCCGCGTTTCAGGATCTCCCTTTGCCAGGCCGTCTCCCCTACGTACATTCCAGTTTCCGACGAATACCCCCATTTGCAAGTTCCGATTCGCCAAAGCTGATCCAATTTTTTCCTGCACATCAACTTCTCTGGCCGATAGACGATTGTCTTCGAATGCAAGAAAGCCTTGATCAGCCATGAAGTTGATTTGATCGACGGGATCTTCTCCTGCGTGGTGCTTGAACATACCCAAATGAGGGGCATATTTTAATCGGAAGGGCTCTTCCTTGCCGCTGCCTTGTGCAGCCAGATGTGGGAGGCCTATACTACTCCCAATAGCGGCGGTAGCCATCCCTTTTTGGATAAATGATCTTCTTTTCATGTGGTAGAGGATTTGATACCACAAGTTGCATTTCCCTATTCGGAAAAGCAATGAAATTTGAGAGGAAACCCCAACCTTGAAAAGGGGCAAATGGTTTGAGGTTTGAGGGAAAGAACCCCAACCCCTTAAAAAGGGGCAAAAGTTTGAGGTTTGAAAAGTGTACATTGATATCGTATCAAGGGTTACCATGGACTATGGACTATTCAACCATGGACTATCCTATCAGAGGTTACTATGGACTACCCTATCAAGAGTTACCGTGGACTATTAGCCATTTAACCTCTCCCCTATTCCCAGATCCTTCCTAAGGAATGCAGGGTCAACTTCCCCCCTTTAATTTTACCTCCTTTACATACCAAACGCAATTGGGAAAAGTTCTGATTTGGGAAAAAAATATCGGTCATTACTGTCAATCCTTGATCGGCGAAGAGCTCCATAGACGCCAGATCAAAATAAAGATGCATCTGGATGGCAGAGGCATCTGTCAATCTAGGGGCATCATGTACCTCAAAGGCAAAAATATCTGAGAAATCCTTTTTCCCAGCCAGGGTCCTATCGCTCACATAGGAATTTGAACCTCTATCATACAAGACTCGATAGAATTCTCCAACAGAATTGGATAGTTCCAGTCCTACCTGTAGCTCCTTGTTTGAGTCTTCGTCTACTTCGAATTCTAGAATTGCTTCTATTGGGCCCTTTATCCCGCTCATTAAGGGAGTGTCCGTTTCTAGTGATGGAAAACTGTAGCTTCCCATTTCTTCTAATCGAAGTTCTGTCAATTCTTTTACCGGTTGGGAGCGAAGGGTCAGGCCTTGGGGGACTTCGACAAGCTCTAGTGCCCGAGGTAAAGTCATGGCACTCCGCCACTTTGAAGTTGGTACGCGTTGGGCATAGTCCCAATTGCTCATCCATCCCAAGAAAATTCTCCTGCCATCGGATTCGGGTATATCCGACCAGGTAACTCCTGCGTAATTATCCCTTCCGTATTCAAGCCATTTGGCTTTTTCGATGGCAGGCGTGGCAGGCTCATTAGCAAATAGAATCTGATCCACTAGGATATGCCCCCAACCGCCTTCATGGGCATCGACAATTTTGATCTGTAGGGATCTTCCCAAGAATTCAGATACGTCCCAATGATGCCAGCGAAGCTTTTCGCTATTGTTTCCCGTTGCGGTGCGTACTATTTCTCCATCCGCCCATAACTGAATGGCTGTTGAACCCGGATGGCGCCCTCCCCCAATCTGAAAATTGATGTAGGGATATTCGTTGACAAATATGGGGGAGCTAAGGATTCCAGTACTGGCATCTCCACCGTGAAAGCTATTGATTAGGCGTTTATCTGTGAAGCCCAAAACTTCCTGCTGTTCCCCTACCCTCCCATCGCTGGGGCGGCTGCCAAAGGCCTCCCCTTCTACCTTCCACTCGCCAAAGTCTCCCCCTTCAAATGTGTCATATAGCCTTCCTTGAGGAACTCTTGCCTTCGTAGAACCCAGGCGTGTTGCAAATTCTGAGTCCAGGGTGAAGGTTTTCCCATCAAAGTCCCCCACAAAGTACTGGGTAGCCGACCCTCCATTAGGTCCCCCGGGATTGATGCTTACCAGCATCACCCATTTGGTTTCTGTCGATCCCTCCACTTGCAACGGAAATAAATCCGGACATTCCCATACCCCAGCATGTGTGCCTATATTTTTCCCAAATTCCGATGCCTGGGTCCAGGTTTTGAGGTTCGGGGAGGTATAGATCTTTACCCGATCTTTAGCAGCAAATATCATAACCCAATGTTGGCTTTCCTCGTGCCAACGGACCTTGGGATCGCGAAAGTCCCTTATGCCCGGATTGGGGATGACGGGATTTCCTTCATACTTGGTCCAGGTTCTCCCCTTGTCATTGCTATAGGCTATACCTTGGGTTTGAAAGAGGTCAGAGCCTGCATCATAGAGTTCATGGCTATGCTGGGTAAAAATCGCGATCAACGGAGGCTTACCTTCCTCTCCGAAGCCACTGGTATTCTTCCTATCTACTACGGCACTACCGGAAAAAATCGTTCCCAGACTGTCGGGAAAAATGCCTATGGGTAAGTGCTCCCAATGAACCAGGTCCGGGCTCACTGCGTGCCCCCAGTGCATGGGTCCCCATACGGTGCTTTCTGGATGATATTGATAAAAAAGGTGGTATTCTCCCTCGTAGTAGACCATCCCATTGGGGTCATTCATCCACATGGAATCGGGAGAAAAGTGAATTTGAGGGCGGTGATCTTCGGTGTAGTAGGCCGAAGAAGAATTACCTACCGATTTCTGAGGCGTTTGACAGGCCCCGACTATCCATAACCCGAGAAACAGGGACTTGATATTTAAGATATGGTCTATCACATCGCGTACCATAGGAAAAGAAATTAGGGATTTTGAATGTGAGTGAAACTAATAGGTAGTGTTCTGGTTCGAAAAATAGAATTTGGGAAAAGCTCTCTAGGCAGATAGTGAGGGTTTATTTCGAAGTAATTTATCTTGCAATTCTTCTAACGGTACCCCTTTAGTTTCCGGCATCATTCGCCATACAAATAACAGCTGTAAAACCATCATTCCCGAGAAGAATGCGAATACATATCCAGGATTGCTTACCCGAGCCAAAACAGCCGGCATAAAGGTGGTTATAAGCCAAGCAAGAACCCAGTGTGTAGAACTCCCGAAAGACTGTCCATATGCCCGGAGATGGTTGGGATAGATTTCTGATATAAATACCCAAATTACAGCTCCCTGCCCAATAGCATGGGAAGCGATAAACAGAAACAAGAATATTGGAATAGCCAATCCCTGCCAACTTAAGAAAAAAGCTACTGCTACCATACCTAGGGAGACTATATAGCCTACTGACCCTATATACATGAGAATTTTTCTCCCCAGTTTATCGATCAAATAAAGCCCTAGTAGGGTAAAGATCAAATTAGCTACTCCAATCCCTATACTACTCAATAAGGCGGTACTTTCTCCCAAACCTGCTGCTTCAAATATTCGTGGAGCGTAATACAAAAAGGCATTTATACCTGATAATTGATTGAAAAACGCAATGAGAAAGGCCAATATGAGTAAGATTCTGTACCGTGCTTGAAAGATACTTTCCGACTTATCCACTTGGTTCTGATCTTCCTCAATTTGCTGTAGCATGACCTTGGGATCTTCCTCCAGGTTTATCATTTTCAGCACCTCGGAAGCCCCTTCGCGATCTCCCTTATAGGTCAGAAGCCATCGGGGGCTATTGGGAATGGTGAACACCATGATCGTGTATATAAATGCTGGAAAGGCTTCTGCTCCTATCATCCAACGCCAAGGCTCGGTCCCTACCCCTCTCAGTAAATAGTTGGAAATGAATGCAAGTAAAATCCCAAAAACGATATTAAACTGATATAATGCTACTAGCCTTCCCCTTCTTTCTGAAGGGGCAATTTCGGAAATATAAGCAGGTGCAGCCACGGTAGAAGCTCCAACGCCTAGGCCTCCAACAAATCTAAAGAGGCCAAAAATATAGGGATCGTTGGCCAAGGCTGAACCCACCGCCGAGATAAAGTAAAGCAATCCAATTCCCAATAAGGTCTTCTTTCTCCCAAACCGATCGGTTGGTATTCCCCCTAAGATTGCTCCAATGACTGTTCCCATCAAAGCAGTCCCCATGACAACTGTTCCGTGAAATAATTCAGGGGATAGGTGAATACTTCCTCCAAATAAGCGGAGGTCTACATTCCATAATTCTTGTAAGGCCTGATCTGCACCAGATATAACCACAGTATCAAAGCCAAAGAGGAATCCTGCGAGTGCGACAGTAATCGACCAGAAGAAGATCTTTTGGTGGTTCATAAGTAGTAGTCAAAATTGGAATTGAATATTCAAGCAAAGGGATTCTTTTGAGTTGGAGAATTCTATTACAGGTTAAATCCTATCAACTCAGGCCTAATATAAGCCTTTCAGGATGAGAAATACCAGAAAAAGACCAATAGGGTCCCGTTAATGAAACTGTTTTTCAAATTTACCAGTATTATTAAAAGAGACATAAGTACGTAAAACGCTTCTCATATGGATGTTGGATCATTTTCCCATTGGTGGACCGAACTATCTGCCCCTGAACAAGTATTCTGGGGCATTGCCTTGGTGTCTACCTCTTTATTTTTACTCATGGTTCTGCTTTCATTCCTAGGGCTAGATGGAGATGCCGACTTAGATATGGATGCTGCAGGGGGAGACTTTGACGGAGCTGGAGACCTCAACTTTTTCTCTGTAAAAACCATCTTAGCAGGCTTAATGATGTTTGGCTGGACGGGAGTTGCAGCATTATCTAATGGGAATCCCCTCCTCACCTCGGTAGCATGGGCAATTTTCACGGGTATTTTAGCACTTGTAGGGGCTGCTTACCTTATGCGTTTTCTACTCAAAATGCAAGACCCTGGACACAAATTCGACTTGTACAATGCAATAGATGAAATTGGAGAAGTCTATTTACGCATTCCCCCTTCAAGATCAGGAAAGGGAAAAGTCCATATTACTTTTAGCAACCTGTACCAAGAAATCGAAGCAATTACAGAGAGTAAAACCGAAATCCCCACTGGAAGCAAAGTGCGGGTGGTGGAGGTTATCCAGAATACTATGTTGCGGGTGGAGCCGCTTTAACAAGGAATGAGGAGTGAGTTAATAGGGGCGAGAATAAGGTTGCGTACTGCAAATCTACCTAGAGATTTACCAGGTTATCCACGCTCTTGACTCATTGCCCTTACAGTTCTATCTCTTCCAACCCTTTCAAGCTTTTGGGGTCTATATTATAGTATAATTAAAGGTATTTTCGAGCCAATACATAGATAGGTTTTGGGGATAGGGGTATAACCCTCTATTGGCCTTAGAACAATTTTTGATGTTTTACCGAAAAAAAATGATCAACTTTATATACATTCATCTTTAATCGTTAATGCCCATGTCAACCTTCACAAGTGTTTTGCTCGTAGCGATAGGAATTTTATTCCTACTACTCATATTGTTTGTCATTCAGTACAAGCGTTGCCCATCCGACAAGATTCTGGTAGTTTATGGAAAAACGGGGCAAGGGGCTTCCAAGTGTATACATGGAGGGGCAGCCTTTGTCGTACCGGTTTTTCAATCCTATCAGTTTCTCGACCTGACTCCCTTATCTATAGAGGTAAATTTAACGGGTGCATTAAGCCGTCAGAATATTCGTATGGATGTTCCCTCGCGCTTCACTGTAGGTATCTCCAACGAACCCGGTATCATGGAAAATGCTGCCAATCGTTTGCTAGGGCTCAAGATGGAGAGTATCCGTGATTTGGCCCAGGATATTATAGTAGGACAAATGCGTCTGGTAATTGCCACGATGGACATAGAGGAAATCAATGCTGACAGGGACAAGTTTGTTGAAAATGTATATACCAATGTAGGTTCAGAATTGAAAAAAATCGGTCTCAACCTCATCAACGTAAACGTAACGGATATTCATGATGAGTCGGGATATATTGAAGCTTTGGGTAAGGAAGCAGCAGCACAAGCCGTAAACCAGGCACGTAAACTGGTAGCCGAAAAAACCCGTGATGGCTCTATCGGAGAGGCAAAAGCCCAGCAAGAGGAGCGCGTAGAAGTCGCCAACTCGGAAGCAACCGCAAAAGTCGGTGAGGCTGAAGCCAATGCCCAGTCTGTAGAAGGGGAAAACCTCGCTAAAATCACGGTGGCAAATTCAGAGGCAAAGCGCCGTGAAAGGGAAGCGGAAGCCAATAGTTTGGCAGCAGCAGGGGTTGCAAAAATCAAACAGGAAGAAAGAATTCAGGTAGCCAATGCAGAAGCACAGGCTAAGGTGGGTGAAGCCGAGGCCAACGCCCAGGCAGTCGAAGGGGAAAACCTTGCTAAAATCACCATTGCCAATTCTGAGGCTCAGCGTCGGGAAAAAGAAGCAGAAGCCAATAGCCGCGCAACTGCTGCCGAAAAAATTCAAAAAGCCAAAGCCCTGGAAGAGGCATACAAAGCGGAAAAAGAAGCAGAAGAGGCCCGTGCCCAACGTGAAATGGCCCAAAAGCAAGCGGACATCATCGTCCAGGCAGAGATTGAAAAGCAGAAGGCCGTCATCAAAGCCCAGGCAGAAGCGGAACGCATTCGCGAACTGGCGAAAGGGGACGCTGATGCGATTCTGGCCAAGCGACAAGCTGAAGCGATGGGCTTATTTGAAATCTTGAGTAAGCAAGCCGAAGGATTCGATAAGATCGTCAAAGCCGCCAATGGCGAGGCCCGCGAAGCGGTATTGCTGATGATTGCGGACAAATTACCCGAATTGGTAGAACTCCAGGTAGAGGCCATCAAGAATATCAAGATCGACAAGGTTACGGTCTGGGAAGGCGGAGGTGGAAATGGCCATGGGGAAGGAACTTCAACCTCCCGCTTTATCTCAGGGCTCTATCAGTCTATGCCTCCTTTGGCTGAACTCTTCCAAATGGCAGGGTTGGAACTACCCGATTACCTGGCCAAGAAACAGCAAGAAGAGGTGGAGGTGGAAATCATTAAGGAAAATGGAAAAGAAGAAGAGGGAATTGAAAGTTGAAAATTATGAATGGAAAATTGGGGGTCCTCAGGACCCCCAAAATTGTTTAAGCCTAAATTACCTTTTCATGGATTTATTGCTTCCTATCCTTATAGGTAATAAAAACCACAGGATTGTGAACTATGTAATCCTGGCTTCTCTATTTTCGATTCCTGTTCTCTCACAAGTTCCTCTCCAAGCTCAACAAGCCCAAGGCACCGTCTATCTGGACAGTAACCAAAACGACCTTTACGACCCTGGGGAATCTGGTATTCCCAATGTGAAAATCTCTAACGGAGTAGAGGTAGTTCATACCGATGCACAGGGTACCTATCAAATCGCCCTTCCTCCCGGAAGAACCTTGTTCCTCTCCAAACCTGCTAGTTACCGCCTTCCCCTCAATGAAGTCCAACTCCCTCAATTTTACTACCATCACTATCCAGAAGGGACCCCTGATATAGCCAATTGGAAATGGCCCGTGATAGAACCTACTGGCCCTTTGCCTGAGCGAATCGATTTTGCCTTATTTAAGGAAACACCTGCTGATACTTTCAAGGCCATGGGCTTCGCCGATCCCCAAACCGGAACCCACGAAGACCTGGACATGATGCGCAAGGACATCATAGACGAACTTTTTGGCAATCCCTATGAGGCCAAGTTTGGCCTGGTTGCGGGTGATGTGGTCAACGACAACCTCGCTCTCTATGAGCGCCATAACCGACTCATGGCCCAAATAAATATCCCCATGTGGAATGTACCGGGGAATCACGACCTTAATCAAGAATCTCCTACTTATCAATTGGCTACGCAAACCTTCAAACGTGTATTTGGACCTGATTACTACTCTTTTGACTATGGGTCAGTGCATTTCTTGGCGCTTAACAATGTTGGTTACCTGGGCAAAGAGCAGGGCTATATTGGGCATATAGATTCCCTTCAGATGCAATGGGTTGAGAATGACTTGCAGGATGTTCCCTCGGATAAACTCATCATTATCCTCACTCATATTCCCTTGATAACTTATGCCGACAACAGATCTTTCCCTGAAGGTATAAATACAGACAATTTCAAGGAACTTCTGAAGATCCTAAGTCGATTTGAACACATCTATACCATCTCAGGCCATGATACTAGCAATAGTTGGAAAGTTGAGGTGAATCACCGCCACGGATGGTACGGCCGTCCTTTTATCGCCCATACCTTGGCTGAAGTTCGAGGAAGTGGCTGGGAGAAAGGACCTCGTGATGAACGCGGAGTTCGAGCGGCAACTATGGAAGATGGTAACCCCAATGGATACTATGTGTTCTATTTTGAAGGAGCCCACATGCGCCCTAGGTTTATTCCTGCAGGTGGCGATCCCACAGACCGCTTGCGAATAATGCTAGATCCTCCCTTACTTCCTTTTGAAGGGAATCCGGTAGAGCTAGACCGAGGAATACAACAGGATAGCACCTATATCGTTGTTAATTTCTTTGATGGAGGAGAAAGGGATGAAGTTCATATCTCTTTGGATGGGGATTCCCCCATTGCCATGGAGTATGTCGAGCAGACAGACCCGGGCTACGCAAGGGAATACGAGAAATATGAAAATACCCCCGATGCCTATCAACCTCCGGCAGTATCATCCCACATCTGGCAGTATAGGCTTCCAGAATTAGAACCTGGAATTCATTCGGTGGAGATCTTCGCAAAAGATGAATTTGGCTTTGAAGATACAGAAACTACTACATTTGAGGTATTGAAGTAGAATTGATCGTCTGGAGGTTTTCAATAACGGTTATTTCTCAAAGGTAAAGGAGACGTGCTCCCGCATCCGCGAGTGATGGTCAAACTCATCATGTGTGGAATACGCCAAGATCAACCAAAACTGCTTTCCGGCCCGGTGAGAAAAGTCATGAGTGTCAGTACTAGGAAAAGGTAGTCTGAACTTAATCCAGGTGTGCATTCCCCCCTCTTTACCCTCCAAAGCTTCCACATCCATGGTTCCCCCAAGCTCTGTATCTTCTTTGGGATTACCTGCACCGACGACATACATATCCAGCCCCTCAACTTCATCTCCTACTACATGAAATAAATACAAATCACTTCTAACAATATCATCGCGCTCGTTGAAGCCGACCCCTACCCATCCCATCGTGGGGGCCTCTAGTTCTATTTCGATCTCGTCCCCGAGCACCTGATAAGAAAATTTCATTCCTTTGACCTCAATCGTTTCTTGACCAAAAGCCCAAAGGCTAATTCCTAAACTCAAAGCTATAACCAATAGTCTTTTCATGGGGTTGTTATTTTCCTTCTTATACTTACATTATGCCTAAATAGTTGGGAAAAAATCTAGTAGTTAAACAGGGTGTGAATTTTTAAGTTTCATAGATGTAGCTCCCTGATAGTAAAACAAATAACCTGAGAAACTCCTATTCCTATGTTCCTTTTCCCTCACAAGCCTATAAAATCCTTGTTGCTTGCCTTAACCTGTATAGTGGCTTGTACAGAAGACGATCCACAGGAAGATTTTGACCCCCAAAAAAGTTTTACCTATGTATTTAAGGGGAGAATTTTCGACAAGGATACGCAGGCCTACCTCGCTAAAGCAAGAATATCAGCCACTTTTGAAAGGGAAGTATCCTCAGGAGCCCTAGCAGATGAAATGGGTGAATTTGAGTTTACCGTAAGTGATACCGCTTACCGGAACCACTTTCTCGGGCAGAATCGCAGTCAGTTCTCTATCCGAGAACTCTTTTCCAAAGACACTTTCTATTTTCGGGTAAGTTGGGACATCCCCAGATGTGCATATTCTTCTAATAATCCAGAGATACCACTTGTAAAGGAAATATTTGCGACGAATTTTCCCACAGATACGTTTGAGATTGAATTCGATCTCGTAAGAAGTACTCAAATTGATTTACAAGTAATAGATACCTCCTCAGCTACGAATTCTAACTTCAGAAGATTTCAACACGAATACAAAAATCTGGGAGAAGCTCAATTCTACCAAAGTTGGTATTTCACAAACAGTGGCGGGTTTGATACCTCCTACTACTTTTTTTGCCTGCCTATAGACCGTCCCATCTTACGAGAAATTACCATTGAGGAGTTTGAAAGTGAGTTCTCCACAGAACCCCTATCTACCCAATTTTGGACAGATACCTTATTTTTTGAAGGCTCTGAACCTAGGAGAATAATACAAAAATGGTAATATCAACCTATTTCCTAGTCAAAGTTATTTTTACTCCATTACCTTAACCTTATCGGAGAGAATTAGGTAAGTTTTTTTACAACTTTTTACCTGACAGTAACATCTTTAGGGTGAATTTACTGTAAACTGAAATTCATGAAAATCAATAGCCCCGCGTGCATACTTATCTTGCTGTTGCATGTAAGTATGAGTCCCATGCCTTACCCGTCTCCTACCAACTCCTGCTACAAAACGAAGCCCACAAATAACTTTTCCTATGAGGAAGTTCATAGCGAGCCTACGTTTAAAAATTTAAAAATGCTCGGAGCCGTGGGAGACTGTGGGATTGAGAGTCCTTCTCATTCAACCATTCTATATGGAGGAATCCTGCGATCCATGCGTTTCAAGAATATTACAGAAATGGTAGAGGACAAATACGACCTACCCAGGAACCTTTTACTAGCTATGATTATTCAGGAGACGCACGGAGCCGACCTATTGCCCAATTGCCTAGACGATGGAGGGATCGGATTGTGTCATATGCAAGGGTCTACTGCTTATGAATTTGGGTTAAAGACGTACAAAAATTTTAACAAACTCCGTTCTACCACGCATGGGAGAGAATTGAGAAAATTAATCCAAACCCATAAATACGACCGAAAAAAACTCATTGTGCATGACGACCGATTTCATCCGATATACAATATAGATGCCGCTGGAAGGATGTTGCACTGCTACATGCATAAACCCCGAATCAAAGGACTGACCAAAGTTCAAATGGCTATCAGGTATTATGCAGGTAAATACAACTATAGGAAATATTGGCGGAACGTCTCCTACTACCAAGATAAGCTTAATGACCCTGAAGTACTTGCAGAAGTAGAGCGGAGGTTCAATTCCCTCAACAAAAGCTTGCTAATTAATGGGAGAAAAGGGGACTACAAAGGCTATATCGCAGCCCATCAACAACAGAATTACAATTATGGACTGGCAAGTTATAAGTAAGACTACTCTCCCCTAAGCCCTGAAACATGAATAATCACCTTGCCTTCTTCACCATACTAGGTCTATTTCTTTTTGGGTGTGAGACTCCCACAAAAAAGTCGAAAAATACCCCAACTGAAACGGTTTCTCTAACGCCTACAGATGCGCTTTCTCTTTTCACCCTGAAGGATTTCTTCAACTCAAATCCTTTGTTAGATCAGGCGACAGACTCCCTGTATGAACACCTTAGCCTGGAAGCAAGCATTGGGCAACGAATTATTACTGCTTACACGGGTAAATACGAGCAAGAGCGCGAACTCCTATTCCATAGAATAGCCCAACATCAAATAGCTGGGATTCTCGTTCTGGAGAAGCAGTCTCAAATTGCTACGGACCTATCCCAATTTAGGCAGTACAATTTGCAATCCTTGGGTGTCCCGCTGCTTTTTATGATTGATGGAGAGCCTGGCATTTTACACGCTCGCCTACCTGCGAGTCCTTCCCAATTACACACCTATGCAGATCAGTTGGAATCTGACTTCGATGTCAAGGAAATGGCCATCGATATGACCGGGTATTTGGCCAAACTTGGATTCCATTTAAATCTGGCTCCAGTTTGCGATATTGCATCCCCCAGTAGCTTGGTTGCCAAGCGATCCTTTGGATACGAAATCACAGCAGCAAAACCTCGCATTCAAACGTTTATACGAGAAACCCAAGGGATGGGCATGGTAGCAACAGCCAAACATTTTCCTGGACATGGGAAGGTTCAAGGAGATAGCCACCTGGAAACCGTATTCATAGAGGGGGAACTCACAGAACTTCCTGCATTTGAAGCAGCCATAGATGTAGGTGTATTATCCATTTTAGTAGGACATATTGGCGTGCGTGGGAATAGTGAATACGATACCCAGGGATTACCGGCTACCTTATCTGAAAATATTATCCAACAGCTCCTGCGCAAGAAGATGGGATTTGAAGGACTCATTTTAACGGATGCCATGGATATGAAGGGGGTGTCCGAAATTCCCAATGCTGTGCTATTGGCCTTAAAAGCTGGCAACGACTTGCTATTAGCTCCCCAGCTTAGTGTTGAATTAATCCATCAAATAAGGGAGGAACTGCTCAACTCTCCTGATATGATGTCCCTCCATGAGGCATCTGTTAAACGTATTTTACGAATGAAGATCTGCCTAGGGCTTTATGAAAAAGCCATAGATCCTAGCCTGACGAAAAATTAACCTAATATGTATCGCTTTCTAGGATTCATTCACGGCCTGGTCATATTGCGACAGAAAGGTGTCCACAGAAAGTTCTAGCTGGGTTAATTCCTGAAGCTGAGCTTGGATACTTTCCCGCTTACGGGTATTGCGCTCCTCCATCCTCATAGCCTTTGACTCCAGTTTTTCGAGTTGATTGATCGATAGCTGGTGCCTAGATATCAGTCTTCGTTCATATTCCCCTGAAGAGGAAGCCATCTTGGATACAATCGGAAGCGTTTCTATGGTCAAAAATATGAATAGGATAAGCCAACTCATATACTTTCGATCAGGGTTATTTTCATCATAAACATATGCATGCAAGGCTTCTAATTTTCCGAATAAATCGTCCATAGAACGTTGGATGATTATTTGGCTTGAATCGGAGTCTGCCTCTATTTGAGCAATCTCATTCTCCCGCTCTTCCTGTTGCTTACCGATAGAATCTTTTAGCGATTCTACTTGGGTGATCAACGGACCCACTTTCATACGAACAATTTCGCTATTGGATACGCCCTTGTTCAAGAGACGCTTTCTCGCTTCACTTGTATCCTTCTGAGCCTGATAGTTTTTTCTTTTGTAATTCTTTATCGCTTGCTCACCTTTTGCATTGATGAAAAGGGTATCAGGACTGGGTCTCTTGCTCGTATCCACCCTATAATATTGGGGATAAGCGAAGGATTCTATCTTCCGTATTTCTCTACTATTCGCTCGAATAGTCCTGCGCTTTTGGTTGCGTAGCTCCCGGTATTCCTCCACCCATTCTGCCTTTTTTATTTCTGCAAATAGCCCCTTTACTTCAGCAGAATCCCTATCGATATTCTCTTTGATAAAATCTAAACTAGAGTCTTCGACCAGTTTATCTTTAAACTCCATACGCTCCTGTTGGGTTTGCTTCATCGCTTCGAGGGCAATCTGATCCTGATAAAGCCACAACTCAAAAGGCTTGGTAATAAGCAGCGAAATTAATAGGGCTATTCCCAATCGAATACACACAAATATCCAAGTTTTAGCCCAATCCCTATTTTTTACCTCAGCATTCTTCTCCCCCTCGGGAGTAGGCGCTGTATCTTCTTTGCGCACTTTGTTGAAAGCGGCAAGGTATTTATTCCTCCTTTCAGTAGCGATGGAAGCAATTAGGAGGCGGTCAATGGTAATGATGAGTACCCCCCATATCAATCCAAAGACAAGGGGGACAAACCATGGTGGCAGATTGGATGAAGCACCTCCTTCTCCTAAGATCAAGCTCATGGTAAAGCTGCCTGTAATAAATGCAAAAGTCCCTGTAATCAGGACAAAGGTTCCGATAATAGAATGCCAAATGCGTTCAGTCCTGTCTTCCACCTGATTTAAAATCTGGGTGTCAGAAGTTGCGAGGTACCATAGAAAAGATTGCCATTTCATGACTTGATTGGTTTGTAGGTTTCAACTGGATTAACTGTCTTTATAGAATGTATCGCAATAAGCATATGGCAAATAGATAGTTCTCGGAGATTCTAGTTTTCCGAGGCCTCTAGATTTTCCAAATCCTCTACGAGTTCGTTGGCTAACTTACACTTTGCGAGTAATTGACTCAGGCTATCTAGCGGACATATACTCCAGGCAATACGAAAGTGTTGGAGTGCCGAATCGAATTTTTGCAGCTTATAGGACTCAATGCCTGCTATTACTTCTAGCTTGAACCGAACTCGGTCAGCTATCACTAGCTCTGGGTTGGAAGCTTCTATTGGAAGCCTCTCTTCCGATTTCTTCTGCGCTATTTCCAGGGCTACTTCTTCTTTTTTCTCAGGAAAAACTTGAATAGCTAGTTCAGGTATGGGCGAAGTACCCTCTTTCGATGGCAAATAGTTTTTTATCTTTTCTAAACAGGTCTCCATGTAAGCCTTTGCTTTATCCTCTGCTACACTTCCCTCTGCCTCCATTTCCGGATACTTTTCATAGGCTTGTTGGGCATTTTCATAGTACTTTTGAGCTGGGGCTCTCTCTCCTAACTTCCACAAGGAGTTTCCTTTAGTGTAATAATGCAGGAAGAGGAAGAAATAAATCCTTTTTTCTGCTGCAATTCTTTCGGCTTCGGATTGGCTGTGTTTTCTTACTCCTTCGAAGTAATCTACTGCATGGAGATACTTTTTCAGTTGGTAAGCCTTTTGTCCTCCCTTTTTGTATGCCTTTACCGCCAGGTCGATTTCCTCTTCCTTTTCTGGGGAAATTTGTTTCAATTTCCGCAAGCCTAACTCAACCTCATTTTGTTCCAGAAGCGCATGTACCTGTTGAATAGAATTTGCTACTTTCATGGGATTATTTTTTTACCAGGACTTGATTTTGTTGCGTCAAAAACCTAATCAACATTTGATAGGGGATTTGTAAATACCTTTCTCCTTGTGCTTTCTTAATCTCCAGCTCTAACCCATATACTCCTGGTTCATATCCCAAGGTTATATCTAGCGAATCTTTCAAAAACGGACCAAAGTCCCCGACATCTGGGTAATCGTCTGAAGACATTTTGTTGAAGACGAATCGATTGAAGGAGGATTTAGAATAATTCCCACTTCCTTTAAAGTAGATCCTGATATGCCCTAAATGTGCACTGGTATCCACTTCAATTGCCTGGTTTTTCGCTTGTATGCCATAGATCATCTCCAGGAATTTCTCATACCTGATCTCACCGTACTGCCTGGGATTGAGTTGATAGTGGAGAGAGTCGCTTCGTATTGCCAAATCATGCCGAGAATTGAATGTTGCGGAACGATTGGAAAAGATTCCGATGAGTAGGATCGCAACGCCAAAGCCGAGGGCATACAGGAATTTCTCCGAAATAATTTCGTTTAATATATTCATTGATTATAGAGTTAGTTTCCATCTCCCATCGTGAAGCGGAATACATCCGATTTTTTTACAATTTCTATTAATTTCCGAGTGAGCTTTTCATTTTTAGACCTGCTGTTGAAATAGGAAATGTAGAGTACGAACATGGGATTGTCGACTTCGGAGTCTCCGAAGTTTTCGGGGTCCGTCAAAGGACGTTTACTCAGAATGAACAAAAGGTGTCTATCATTGAAGGATGATTTCTCCCCTTTGATCGTACCTGTTTTTGCATACAGGTGATACCGCTCTGTCTGCTTTTTCCCAACGAGTTCGAAACCCGTCCCTGACGAAGTATACAGGACATCTTCCATTCCCTGCATGGTATTCTGGGCATGAAAACGGTAAAAGTCCTTGAGGCTTTTCCACTTGGATGGACTTTCATCATAGAAGAAGGGACTAAACGTATTAATTCCTGAGGTGTCTAGGGTAGCATAAAGTTCCTTGTTGAGGGTAGCCATTTTCAGGCCCATCTCCGTCATTTTCAGGGGCGTAACTTCAATTGGGAAGCCCCCGACTGTGCTTTGCCGGATTCCCGTAATTTCATAATTGGACCCACTCCTATCAATTTGATAAAAGTGCGACATTTCTGGATAGGCCCAAATAAAGTAGGAGGACCGGGAAGAAAGCAGTAGGTCCCTGGGTAAGATATCCGGTGAGAACCGAGGATTTTTCAAGCGGTTGGGATCAACCGGCTTTTGAACTTCCAACTTGAAATTTTCTGCCAATCCATTACTTAGTACAGAGTTAAGGTTGTTGAACAGGCCTGCAGATCTGGTTCCTGGCCAATAATGTGTATCGGAATTGAGGATATAGTAGCGGCCATTAAACTTGAGTTTCGGAAAGTCTCTATCGTCTTTACCACTTACAGGAATCAAGATCGCCTCTTTTCCCCCACCTGATTTTCCCAGCCCAATGAGTTGCTCTTTCTCGTAAGAACCCAGAAACATGATAAGAGAGTGGTATATATTACTTGAGCGGGAGAGATAGGTAAGGTTGTTGTAGCTTTGGATATCATTGTTCCGGATATTCCAACTCCCTTGCATCTTATTTCCTGCGTATCGGTCGACTAGGTATCCATTCCCGTTCCAGGTCAGATTCGCATCGAGTTCCTCTTTATCTGGCCCCAAATACTCAAGGCTTCTCCAATTGAGTCCTGAACCAGCAGTAACAATAGTGTACATGATGGGCTTGATGCTAGATCCAGGTCCATTATCCAGTCTTTGGAGGCAGCGATTACCAAATATTTTTCGTTCGGATGATCGGTCGCTCGTCAGATAGAATTTTTGGAACAGTTCAGAGTACTCTTTAGTATTGTTTGGATCAAACTGCGAAGCAGGGGGTTTCTTGTAATCGACCAGGGTGCGTATTCTCCCTTTGTGATCCATAGCCACCATGCTGAAGTCTGCATCTGAGGAAGCATACTTGCGCATATGGGACTCTACCTGGTCATACAGGCTCTCACTCAAGGAATAATCTATCGACACATTTACATCCTTATCCTCCAAACTTTCGGCTTTGACCATGGTCTGTTTCAACAGGTTTGCATAATTGTAAGACCAGATAGATTTCCTACCTAATGGATAAAAAAGTTCTTGTTTACCATTTAACCATAGGTTTTTTGCCAAATATTGCTTTTCAGTAGAGATCATCTTGAGCTGAATGGCTTCGTCCTGATGGTCTAGCAAATTGATATAATCCCGAGGCTCCAATCGGTAGGCAAATGCCCTTGCAGGATTATTCTTCGAACTGATACGCAACCTGTCGTTTACAATAGAAAAGTTCCCTCTATTTGAGTTTTCATCCCCTGACTCTATGCTGATCAATACCAAGGGATCCCCGTTTAGGGTCCAGTCCTTGGGTAAGGAGGATATTGTGATGTTATTGATATCCTCCTTCAAATAGGTCAAATCAGAATCTTTCTCCTCTAAGCCTGCTTTTTGAAAGATATTGGATATAATTTTATCTGGATAGATCTTCACCGTCGGACGATCTGTCTGGTTTCTGTAAACGAATTTGTAATAACTGCGGGTCTTAGCCCCAAGCAGGGAACCCATCCACTGATTTTCAACCTCTTCTGGAGTCTTTAGTAGGTAGTAATTGTTATTTACGGCAAATTCGTAGTACTGGGATTCGGGGCGTTTAAGGTGAAGAATTTGATTGGGATCATTGAGTTTCTTTGCGCTCGTCTGCCTGAGGAAATGTTTCCATACACTAGAGGTGAATTGGTCTTCCCCCAAGCTATCCGTTATTGCCTTATAGGAATTAAACCCTTTCCCATTTGCCCACTTATCGAAGGCCAAAACCAACGCTTTAGGATCTCGTTCTTTGGTCGTTCGTTGAAAGGTGCGAAACTCAGCATTGAGCTGGTTAAACTTGGCTTGTGTACTTTCTAAGGTTTTCCCTAAGGTAAAGCGGGAAAAGCGATTGGATTCACCGCCAGAACGCTTTCCTCCTTTGAAAAAAACGGGTATTAAGGATAGAAACAAAAAGGTGAGAACCTGATTTTTAGATACTATCGCTGCACGGCTTTCCCCACTCGAGGCCGAGGGCTGAGCAGGCTTCTCACGGATGAACAAGATGATCAATAAGAAAAGGCCAAACGTGAAAAATAAGGTCATTCGACTCTGCATACTCAACAGGGGAAAGTCTTGTCCGAAGAAGGCGAATCTATTGGTTACAGTCATCCAGATAAAAAAGCCCTGAATCGTAAGAAGAAGCGCAACTCCTGCAAGCCCCATATTGGCATGTTCAAACAGTTTGGTTTCGAATACAATACAAGTAAAGAGCACGCCAAATAATAAAACCAAGCCTAGGACTACCTCCTGGGAATGTTCTGCAATGATATACCGCAATACAACCAAATCTGTCGTCTGGGAAATAAAGGAGGCTCCTTTGTTGAAATGGCGACGCAGGGAAAAATACTTATCTGAATCCCTTTGCAACATTTGGTCTATAAACCATTGGTTTTGAGAGGCCTCAAGGAGTTTAATGCTCTTTCTACTCTCAAAGTCTATCTCTTTCGAAATCTTCTCCAAGCTTTTGTTGTGGATGCCTGCCCGATACTGCAAGTAGGTATAGTTCTGCTTTACGCCAATCCCTGGATTTTCGAATTTCTCTAGGGCAACTCCTACTACGAAGACAGCTAAACAGAGAGAAAGAGCCAAGGTTAATCCTCCAAATAATTTGACCGAAAGGGGATACTTCTCTCGATAGCGCAACATCTGTCTTCCCAGGAACCCTAAGCCCACTAGGCTCCCCCCACTGAGGAGATAGAAAGCTTCAGGAGCGTATTCAATTGCATGTTCTAATAAATGGGTTGAAAAAAATATACCCAGGGCTACCCCTGAGAAGATTCCGATGGCAAGTAGACGGAGGGTAGCTGAATTATCCTCATCTCGAGCTGCCCGAATCCCTAGATAGAAGGCTAAGCTGAACAGGCTAAAAAGCAAAAATACAATGGAAAACCCTGCGTCCCGGACCACTAGCCAAACCCAGCAGGAGGCCCAATTGAGGACAAATAACCAAATTAAACTATCCTCAAAAGGAGATAGGTCCTGATCAGAATCCCGACTTGACCACGCAATAAACAGGGGAAGGGCCAATAGGAAAAATCCCATGATAGGGAAAGCGATATTGACAAATCTTTCAGCGAGATCGCCTAAGAAATACATACTGACAAAAATGAGTCCCCAACTCAGCAAAAAGGCTACAATCCACCTGCCATATGTTTCCATCCAATGCACAAAAGGGCTACCCGTTTGGAAATCCTCCTTTTCATGGATGAGTTGGACAACTCTCAATCTGCTGGCTAAGGGATTGGTTCCCCACTTATGAAATAGCAGGTAAGCACCTACGATACAAGCATAAAAACAGCAGACGATTTGAAACGTATGTTGGAAGTAATCCGGTGAGCGCAACTTATGGAAAACTTTGCTATCGATATCCTCTATGGGAACGAAGGTCGCTGTTCGCCACAATAACACCATTCGAAGCGTTAGAAATCCTACAAGTAAGGCATAGATGATCACCTCAGTTTTGGATATATCTTCCAACTGCTTGGTAAAGAGTACGATAAAACTCAATAAGGTACAAAGCAGAATTAAGCCATAAATGTAAGATACCTTCAAGGGGTTGGTCTCGGATAAATCGTGGAAAGAAAACAACCAATGGTGTTTTTTAAGGTAGATCCTTGCAGAGGTACTATCTGTAGTGCTCAATTCCTTTCTGCTGATCGTCTCTTGCACTCCCATAGGCGTACGCATAATCTTAAATCCCAAGCTATCTTTAACATCTATGGCACTGGCTTTCTGGCCCAGGGAATTCACATACTCGATCTGACGATAATTTGTTGCACTTAGTCGTATGATCTCTCCTGCCTTGTAAATTTTAATGGAGGGTTCAATGGTGCTTTTAAATTGGTCGAGAATAGAGAAGGCCATAGAATCTCTGGCATCTCCCAAATAGTATTTTGAGAGGCCATTGAAATGCAGAAAGTGTCCATCCCGCTCAAAAAATGGGAAGTGATACCCTGCATCGTAGTCATTCTGCAAGATTTCTATGGTCGAGGAAGAAATAAACAACTCCTGTGAACTATCTTGAGGACCATTTGACCTTAACCTTCTGCGTTGGGGAAACTCAAAGCGTAGTTGGAGCTTGGATCCATCGCGGTATTGTTTATAAATTCGGGTCGCTTTGGTCCCCCCCAATCCTAGGAAGAAATTTTGCTCAGCCTTCAATTTGATTCGTTGTCCAGACACTTGTGAAGAGGAAAATAGGGTATCCTGTCCAGGTGCTAAAAAATAGGTAGGGGCGTTCATGAAATTTCTTCCCGGAAAAAACCATAATTCAGAGGAATTAACCTGGGAACGATCTGGAAAGAATTCGCTTCTCAAAAGATATGAATTCTCCAATACTGTAAGTAAATAATCAGGAAGCGTAATATTATTGGATTCTTGAAGTATGCTTCCCAATGCTAGTCCAATGTTCAACCTCCGGCTAAACCTGCTAATGTAGGTAGTCGGATCAACGGAAATGGTGGTAAGGGTGTCTTTTCCGTTTACTTTTTTGTGAATGGTT
>JBCCTX010000075.1:0-24341 GCA_039197765.1 Bacteroidota bacterium | reverse complement strand
TGCCTGAAAGGTCAAGGAAAAAATGTGTAAAGAATCCTGAATTGCGTTGAAAACTCCTCCTTCTACGGCGAGTATTCCATTGGCCTGATCGTGGGAGTCTATTAACGTAAGATCAAGTCTATTCTCAGGATCACTCTCAGCGTCTATGAGTTCAACAAATTCGGGATCATATTGAAGGTATACAGATAAGCTCTGCAAGTTGCTGTTACCGGGATAGGCCCATACGTCAACTTGAAAGGTTGAAGAGCGTGCTTGTACCTGATCCTCCATTTTAATTTTCAGGCTACCCTGAGATATGCCCTTAGTTGCGAAGATCCCAATCAAAATAAATGGGAAAGCTAGCATACCTGCCGACTGCAACCGACGAAAGCAATGCCAATACCTCTTATATATTGTATCCATACGATTAAAAATAACACCCTTTATATTTGATAATCAGGGGCTTATTGAACTTGTAGGATGGCGCTATATACTTTTTCTTCGGATTGCAGCTTTACTAGGTAGGTTCCTGATAAAGACAAGGTAACTTCTCTTGAGAGCCCACAAGAAGAACACCAGTAGTGGGTTTGCAGGCGTCTTCCCTGGAGATCAAAAATCGTAAGTGTACCTTCTCCTACATCAGCAGGCCTTTCCAACTGAAAGGTTCCCTTGGAAGGATTGGGAAAAGCCTGTAGGTAATTCAAGGGTTTGGGACTGTGGATGGTTAAGGCAGGAATCTCCACTTGGTATAGAATTGAATAGCCAAGGTGGGTAATAGCTGTCTGGTGTATCTTGGGTTCAAATAGATCTAGATTTGGGTCTCCCTGTCCAATAGCCATGAAATGTACAGTTCCAAACTTAAAGGGCGCAAGTTTTCCTCCTTGGAAGGTACCTGCTGCTAAGCTAACTCTCCCTTCGGCTTGGCTTCCCGATGCCAGGAAGGGTATTTCAAGTTCTCCTCCCAGTTGGCTGTCTAGCAATTTAAGGACATTTGGATCGTAGGAAAAATGAGTTTCAACCCCGTCTACAGATAGGTTTAAGGGATCTACCCAAAGATCTAAGGAAATGGTATCTCCTATTTCATAATGGGTAAAGGCTTTTTGGGGAACAACTTGGAGTAAGGTCTCTTTCTGAATGGGGTAGGAGGGACCATTCGCCAGTCGTTTGGTAGGGTCTTGTTCTAGAATAGACTCCCCTGCTTGATTGTAATTACTCAGTAGAATGGTAAAGTCAATAATGTTGATTCGCTGGGAAAAATCAAAATCAGCCATCGAGTTAAAATCGGGTTGGTCTGCATCAGTATTGTATGCGCCCAAAAGAAGAGAAAAATCATTGAGGTTTACCTGGTTATCGCCATTGGAATCCCCCCCACGTAAGGCAGGGAACTCCAAGGTGTTATCTCCTGGCTCTAGGGTGACTTGCTCTACACGACTTAATGTATTGCTGTATTTTAGGTATACATAGTAGGTTCCCGGGGTGATATTGTTTAAGGTAAAACTACCATCAGCATTAGTAAGAGGGGAAAATACATATTGAGGACGAAATAAGTCTTCTGCCCTGTATAGCCAGGCAGATAGCAGAATGGCATGGTCAGATCTTCCCTGAAGGGTTAGTTTGCCCTTGATAGAAGCAGGTTCGCACGCTAATGATTCTGGAGTTAAGCCCGTTGCACTTTGGATCGCTACCTTTTGTGTCCCATTGTTGGGTTGCACGAGGTTGAAGGAACTCGTCACAATGCCACGCGAATCTGTGATGTTGAAGCTTAGCTCTGGATCTTCCTCGGATTGTTTTATGGAAAACAATATGCTTCCCACAGTAATCCATTGTTGGGGAGCCAGTTCCGTACAAGGGTTTTGAGTGCTAGGGTTTCTACTGAAGTTAATCCCAATCCTCCCTGAAAGGGAATATGCATCGACATTGTGCTCATACCAATCTGAGTTTATGCCAGAACCACACTCGGTCTGTGTATCGAAGCTGAGAGATTCGTAGCTCTGGTAGCCTAGTACTTCATCATTGAAAGTAACCCTTAGAGAGCCGTTTCCTAACTCAATTGAGGCGGCACCGTCATTTTTCATCTCGAGCATCACCTGATACGTGTCGCTCTCGCAGTTAACCTGTCCTTGCATTCGGAGGCTTATCTGCCCTAGGCTCTGCAGTTGCATGAAACCAAATAATACGAAGAAACCTGCTGGCAAGGTCAAGAAACGAAATGAATTTCCTATTTTCCGTTGACGCATGGAACATTGACCGAGTTGGACTTAATAGCTTGCTAGAAAAAGGCCCTAACAATAACTACCACTTGATTTATCCAAATATAATAAAATTTGAATATAGAAATAAACAATAATTCAAATAATTTTTGGTCAAAACTAAATCTATTCGAAATTTGGATTTATCTACCTTTTTTGTGGATAAATGGATTTATCAGCCCTATTGTAGATGGGAGCACTTCCTTCAAAGGAAGCGCTACAAGTATCTATGCGATTGAACCATTCCCAGCGGAGCCCAATGGCTGTGGGAGGTAGTAATTGCACGTAAAATGTAGGTATTGGGAGAAGTTGAGGTGACGAACGAAGAAAATTAAAAGGGTGTCAAGGGGTATGAGTCGCGTAAAATGGAGTTCGCCACCTCTGAAAAGCGCCAATGATTAGGATCTAATCCTATTTGGTTAAAGGTAGGTGGGATTTTACCGCAAATCCAGGCTAATTGAGTACTTGGTACCGTATACCTGTAATAGGTGAAAAGGAATGAGTAATCGGTAATCAAAATAATTTCAGAAACTCCTCTTTCTTACTTCGAGCGACTGGGATTTGTACGTTATTCTTCATGATCAAATATCCATTCTTTCCCTTTACATAGCGTTTTATGTACATAAGGTTGACTAAATGGGAATGATGGACTCGAAAGAACTCATGCCCTTTAATTTGTTTTTCTACCTCCTTCAGTGTCTTTGAGATTAGAAGAGAATCCCCATTTAAGGTGTATAATTTGGTGTAGTTGCTAAATGACTCGCAATGAATGATTTCGTTTATGTTTACAAATTCTAGTCCTTCCATTGTGGGAAGGGCAATAGAATTAAACTTGGGATAACGCGCCCTTAAGGTTTCAAATAGTTTTTCGAGTAGTTCCTGGGTAGAATAGGCCTCTTTTTGAATTCGTACTTTATCAATGGCCTTTATTAGTTCATCGGAGTCTATGGGTTTGAGTAGGTAATCTAATGCATTTACTTTTATGGCTTTGAGGGCAAATTCGTCATAGGCTGTGGTAAAAATCACCTCAAATTCCAGTTCGGGAAGCTTTTCTAAGATGTCAAAACCATTCATCAGGGGCATTTCTATATCGAGAAAGACCAAATCTGGTTTATGGGCTTTGATGGTTTGAATTGCCTGAGTCGGAGAACTACATTGTGCCAATATTTTTACATCCGGGCAATTTTCTTCTAGTTCCCAGGCCAGGGTCTCAAGGCAGTGCAGCTCATCGTCTACTATGATGGTTTGGATCATACAATTAATTTTTTGCAACCATAAAGGGCATGACTAGCTCTACCCTTGTTCCCATAGGATTTTCTGTCTCATCCATGAGATCGATTATTTCAATATGTGTCTTAATATTGTGTTGTACCTCTATCATTTTCAGGCGCTCCGAAGTGATTTGCATTCCATACGATTTATTTTTCGTTGCAGACCTACTTTTGAGTTGTTTGGCTTTAGCCCTGCCTATGCCATTATCCTCAATGGATATCTCTAGGGTTTCTGCTTGAGACCTCAGGTCTATATGTATGGTTCCTTCTGAGTCTTTGTGGAGTAGGCCATGCCAAATCGCATTTTCGACATAGGGTTGGAGGACCATGGGGGGAATTTCCCATTCATCTTGATTGATAGAGGGGTCTACAGCGATAGTGTAGGTAAACTTTTTCTCGAACCTCAATTGTTCTAATTCCATATACAACTCAAGTGCTTTCAATTCATTTGAAAGAGGAATCAGTGCAGTCTGAGAATTCTGCAAAATCAAACGCATCAATTGGGAAAATTTACTGAGATAGCGAGAAGCTGCCTTGGGCTTATTCTTTATGATGAAGTGTTTGATAGAATTTAAGGAGTTGAATAAAAAATGTGGATTCATTTGGGATCGCAGCGCAGACAACTTCATTTCCATGAGTTCGCGGTTGAAGGCAGACCGCAATGCTTCGCGTTCTTTCTCTACCCGTTTGAAAAAACTGAAAATTGCAAAGCCTAGGCTGAAAAGGAAGGCAATGGATAGAAACAGAAACCAACCCTCTTGCCAAAAGGGCTTTTTTACATCGATGAATAATTTTTGGATCGGCCCCCATTCCTCCCCTTTTACCCGCGCCTTAACTTCGAAGTCATACGCTCCTCCCCAAAACAATTTATAGGAAATGGGCTGCAAACTGTCTAATTGTGTCCAGTCTTCTTTGGGTAAGAGTCTGTAGCTATACTGTAGAGATTGATTTGCCGGAGGATTTATTGCTGTAAAACTCAGTTCAAATTTTCTATGTTCTTCGTCAAGTGCCAAGCTATCCCGATAAGCAATTTCATTCTTAGCATAAATGGGCTTCCCCCGAGAGCGAATGCCAATCACCTGGACCTTAGGGGTATGCTGGTCTCCTGACACAAGTATGGGGTGTTTTGACCGAGACAAGCCTAGGTAGGATGCTCCCCATAGAAAGCCATTCGTATCTATTTGAAGTCCGTAGTAGCCAGTATTTCGTATACTGGTAGAGTCCTCTGGATTGTGCTCGAGCAAAGAAAACGTACGAGATTTCGTGTTGAATGTCCCAATCTTTTTTTCTGCACCGAACCAAAGGGTATGCGGCGGGGCAAACTCTAAATCAAATATTCGATTGTACAGGAATAATTCGTCCTTCTTCAAGGCTTTCTCGTATCTAAATTGGAGCCAAGATCCAGTTCTTGGGTTATAGCGCAGGATACCCGCTCCTTGGGTAGCAATCCATAAATGGCCCGAAGGAGGTTGAATAATGTCAGTCACGGGAAACTGACGGGCCTTTCCGTCTTCTCGCCAGGTAGCATCTTCTGTAAAAGGATTGTCTATGGATTCGAATGTTTGCGTCCTTTTATCGAAGGATTTCAATCCAGCATCCGTACCTACCCATATTCTGTTGGGGTCTATCTGGTCTTCGACCAAGCACCGGAAATAGTTTGAAACGGCCGCTTTATATCCCTTTCCTTCCATAAAGGTAAAATTGCAAAACGACTCTTCTTCCGAATGAGGATTGAAACGACTCAAACCTTCCCGGGAAGCAATCCATACTTCTCCCTTTGAATCTTCCAGTATGGCTGTGACTTCGTTGTGCTGCAAGCTACCAGGGTTTCTAGGGTCGTGCTTATAATTATCAAATTCCCCCGTAAAGGGGTCGAATAAATTGAGTCCCCCTTTTTCTGTTCCTACCCATATGTTTCCATTTTGGCTAGGAGTAAGTGCCATTACATTATTATTGGAAATAGATTTGGGATTATTGAAGTCTGTCATGTAAGCACTCAGGCTGTGGCCATCAAACCTATAGAGTCCCCCTCCGTCCATACTTCCTATCCATAAGATTCCGGAACGATCTTCAATAAGGGTATATAAAAATGAGGCTGCTAGGTCTTCATCTGTGGCAACGTGAAGGAAGCCTAGTTTAGGCGGATCCGCATGTAGAGATAGAGGGGTAAATGCCACAACTATCCAAAGAAACGCGACTTGAAGTATTGCCCAGTACCGGCCGGAAGATATTATTAGTCCTTTAATAAACAAGAAGTAATATTTTATAGTTTCATTGCAATTTAAATAAAATGAATCATTAAAATATGGAAAACTCCTATTTTTGTAAGAATTGGCCCCTCACCTGATTTTTTGAAGGAATGTTTCGTTCAAATACCCTAATATTTTCGAAGGTGGTTAGGGTAATTGTCTTGAAAGTATTGGAGGTAAAAATTAAACACCCGAACATAATGAATCGGATATTTTTTCCTTCGAAAAAGGATACGGGCTAACTGAAAACATGTTTGAATCCTTCCTTCTGGTTGGCTATTGGGCTGCTTTTATGTCTATAGGTCTTGATACTAAAAAAGCCGATTTTCATTCAGGCGTTTTTTGACAATTTGGGAGTCCTCCAATTTCATTCTACCAGAAAGTAGCAAGCGCATTTCTCTCCTTTCTAAGGCTGATTCATATAACTCCTTTTCCTCATGTGTTTCTGGGATCACGGGATTTACAGGGATGGAGCGCCCTGATTGGTCAACTGCGACGAAGGAATAAAACGCAGAATTGCTATGGTGAAACTCTCCTGTTTGCAAAATTTCGTACGAGACGTCCACCTTTACCTCCATAGAACTGTTGAAGGTCCTGGTAACCTTAGATTCTAGGATTACAACAGAACCTTGGGGAATCGAATGACGAAACTCTACAAAATCTACAGATACGGTTACAACCGTTCGTCGAGTGGCACGCATAGCTGAGATAGCTGCATTTACATCCATCCATTTTAGGAGGATACCCCCCATTAAGTTTCCTAGGTTATTGGTATCATTGGGTAAAACGAGTTCAGTTTTTTTTGTGTAAGTATCTGCGACGCTAACAGGATTCATAAATGGTATATTGATTTCTACGTATTCACCCTATACGGAATAGATTATTCCTCTGCACGTTCGGCTAGTTCCAGCCATCTATCAGATCTTTCCTCGAGTTCTTCTTCGAGTTTTTCTAGGTTTTGGCTCAAGGTAGTAAGTTTTTCATAGTCCTGTTCTCCTCCGTTAATCTGAGTTAGGAGCTCTATTTTCTGGGTTTCAAGCGTTTCAATGGCTATTTCTAATTGTTCAAATTCTCTTTTCTCATTAAAGGATAGCTTATTTTTTTTCTTAGCTTCTTTTTCCCTTTTTCTAGCGACTGCTTTTTGTTGTTTATCAGCTTCTTCTCTCTTGGTTGGGGACGTCTGGGTGAGTTTTGTAGTGCGATACTGTGAATAACTACCGGGATAATCCTTAATTTCTCCTGCTCCCTCAAATACAAAAAGGTGATCCACCAATCGATCCATAAAGTACCTATCATGACTTACAATAAGCAGGCAGCCCTCAAAGGAGTGCAAAAACTCTTCTAGCTTACGCAGGGTAATTAAGTCTAAGTCATTTGTAGGCTCATCTAATATGAGAAAATTGGGATTGGACATTAAGATTCGCAACAAATGAAGCCGTCTTCTTTCTCCTCCGCTCAAGGTAGATACCTTAGCCTGATGCATGGCATGGGGAAAGAGAAAGTGTTCAAGTAATTGGGAAGCAGATACCCTTTCAGATTTGCTAAGTTCAACTTCCTCAGCTACTTCTCTAACCACATCTATGACCCGTTGCTCAGGTTTAAAGTTCAATCCTGCTTGGGTATAGTGTCCAAAGTAGATGGTATCTCCTTTTCTAACTTTGCCTGAATCTGGGGCAAGTTCCTCTGTAAGCAACTTGATAAAAGTAGTCTTTCCAGCCCCATTGGGTCCTATTACGCCTACTCGGTCCTGCCTATTAAAGGTATAGGTAAAGTCCTCAATGAGCACCTTATCTCCATATGCTTTCCGCAACTTTTTGATTTCCATCACCTTACCCCCAATTCTTCTACCTTTGATTTGTAGCTGCACCTGTTGGTCCGCTTGGCGGTTTTGTGCCTGATCTTTGAGGGTATCTGCCGCCTGGATACGCGATTTGGATTTGGTGCCACGAGCTTTAGGAGATCTTCGGAGCCATTCTAACTCCTTTGCGTAGAGGCTTTTAGCTTTTTCTTGCTCTATCTTTGCAGTCTTTTCTCGTTCGGATTTTTTCTCCAAGTAGTAGGCATAACTTCCCTGATACGTATACAGACGTCCCTGATCTAGCTCATATATTTCCTGGGTAATACTATCGAGAAAATAGCGATCGTGGGTTACCAGGAATAAACTTTGCTTGGAAGTCGAAAGATATTTTTCCAGCCACTCTATGGTATCCATATCCAGGTGGTTGGTGGGCTCATCCATGATGATCAAGTCCGGACGCTGAATAAGTAATTGGGCTAGGGCTACCCGCTTTTGCTGGCCACCCGAAAGGACCCCAAAAGGAGTATCTAACAAGTGGACGTTCAAACGACTTAGGATTTGCTTGATATTTACTTCATACTCCCAGGCTTGCGCTGACTCCATTTTTGCGATAATGGATTCTAACGCTTCACTTTCCTCTGAAGAGGGCTCTACTATACTAAGTAGCTGTTCATACCGAAGGATGAGTTGTTGGATGGGATGGCTAGGGTCAAAAACGATCTCTCCGATCGTCTTTTCGGGTGGGAGTTTGGGTGCTTGGGCCAGAAAGCCCACCTGTAAGCCCTTTCGAAAACTGATATTTCCCGTATCAGGGGTCTCTAGACCAGCTAAAATCTTCAAGAGTGTAGATTTTCCCGATCCATTCAAACCGATTAAAGCGATTTTCTGGCCCTCATCTATTCCAAAACTGAGCCCTTCGAACAGCTGTTTGACACCAAAGGATTTCGATAAATTTTGAGCAGATACGTAGTTTACTCCCATTATTCGCTAACTATTTCAGCTTCGATGAGCTTAAAAGTGAGCTCAAAATCTCCGGAATTTAGGGCCAAAATTCCCACAAAGCTTTTATATTCATCAATGCTAAATTTGGCAGATTCATCCTTGAGGTCTAGTTCCATGACTGACTCAAGACCCGCCCCACCACAGAAAAAGCAACTTATATAGGGAAAGGCAGAAAGTACGTAATACTCCCCTTCTACATCCATGGGTAAAATGTAGCCGCTGAGTTTGACCGATTTTCCCTCTAATTGCTTGAGTTTCTCGGGAAAACTAGGTTTCCCAATCCACTGATTAAAAGTTTCGTTATAGTCATACTCATAGGTCACCTTGCCCAAGAGGTCCCAGTTAATAGATTCCTGGGACTGTAAGGGAAGTGCCATACTTCCTAGGAAGATCCCTAAAAGGTAAATCGCTTTACTCATAAAGTAAATACTTATTTCTGATCGATTGAAAGGACGCAAGTCCCTCTTGCCAACTATCGTAAATAGCTTCTGGTTCTTGTTGAGATTGAATTTGTTGTTGTAGCGTAGTATTCCCAGCCCATCGCTCAAAGTTTCCGGTAAAAAAGGGCTTACCTAGGTCTCGACTCTCAGCCTCGTTATACATCAACTCCAGTAGGGCTAGTCCAGCTAGAAACAGATTTTTCCCTTCTACTTGGTTGGTAAATTTTATTCCCTGGCATTCTTCATCTTGGTACTTAGGATAGGTAGACTTTCCTGGGATGGAAACCGGGGTAAAAGCAAAAGGAATAAACTTCAAGCCGTATGCGGAGCTGCTTTCTACGCGCCCTTCAGAGTACCGCAGGAACCATGGGGCTCCGATAAAGGTAAATGCCTCGTGGGTACCACGACCAACACTCACCAGGGTAGGCTCAAACCAACACAGTGCCGGATACAAATATGCTGCATAGGCAGTAGGGATATTAGGCGAAGGGGCAACCCAGGGAAGCCCTGTCTCTTCCCAACGCATGTCATGGGTGTATCCTTTACAGGTGATCACCGTGAGTTCTGCTTGGACGCCGTTTTTTAACCAACCTTCCCTATTTACCATAGTTGCGTACTCCCCAACAGTCATTCCATGGACAATGGGAACGGAATGTAACCCAATAAAAGAACTGTGCGCTAGAGATAGTACAGGTCCATCGCAGTACCATCCGTTGGGGTTGGGCCTGTCTAGTACCCAGAAAGCCTTTCCTTGCTCAGCACAAGCTTCCATGGCATAGGCCATAGTGGAAATGTAGGTGTAGTGTCTAGAACCAATATCTTGAATGTCAAAGATAACCAAGTCAATATCCGCTAAATTTTCAGCTGAGGGCTTCCTGGATTTACCATAGAGGGACAGAATGGGGAGACCTGTTCGAGGATCTGTAGCGTTGTCAATCTTTTGCCCTGCATCTGCGGCTCCTCGAAATCCGTGCTCAGGAGCGAAAACTTTTTGAATCTGTACGCCTGATGCCAGTAGGGTATCGACCAAGTGTGTTCCTTGTATCAAGGTGGTATGGTTAGCGATAACAGCTACCTTCTTTCCTTTTAACGCTGCTAAATGGGATTGGATGAGCACCTCCGCACCAATTGTTACGGCCTTATTTTCAACAGGAGGTTCTAAGGTTATTTTAGGTGTGTTGACAGGCTGAGCCTCTGGGAGGGATTGTGTCGAATCCTCAGGACTGGTTGGGTTAGTCTGGGTATTGGAGGCGGGATTACATCCCCATATCCCTATAATTAGTATCAACAAAGGTATTCTCAACATGTGGAAATTGATTGGATGAATAGGAGTGTAGTACATATTCTCGCCACACTCCTTCTGACAAAAATGCGTAAAAAAAGCGTATGTTTGTGCCAATGGAAGAGAAAGTTATTATTGTTGATTTTGGAGGTCAATATACGCAATTGATCGCTCGTAGGGTTCGTGAACATCGGGTTTACTGTGAAATACGGCCATTTCATCAGAGAATTGAATTAGATGCTTCTATCAAAGGAGTAATCCTCTCTGGCGGGCCAAGCTCTGTCAATCATGCAGATGCCCCTGATATCGCTTTAGAGCCGCTCATGGGAAAGGTCCCTATGCTAGGCATCTGCTACGGCGCCCAGTTGTTGGCCAAAAAAGGCGGTGGAGCAGTTGCCTCTGCTGAAGTGAGGGAGTATGGAAGGGCTCACTTTCAAGTTGGCAAGCAATCCCTATTATTTGCCCAGGTTCCACAAAATACCCCTGTATGGATGAGTCATGCAGACACCATTCTATCCCTTCCCAATGGATATGAACTTACAGGTAGTACAGAGGAAGTGGAGGTAGCAGCCTTTGAAAACGAAGCCCAATCGATCTATTGTGTTCAGTTTCACCCTGAAGTCACCCATTCGGCAGAGGGGAAGCAAATACTAGGTAATTTTCTCTTTAAGGTATGCGGGCTTTCTCCCTCATGGACTCCAAATGCTTTTATTGATACGACCGTATCAGAATTAAAGGAAAGGCTTGAGGGGAAGCAGGTCGTGTGTGGGCTTTCTGGGGGAGTAGACTCCTCAGTCGCTTCTTTGCTCATCCACAAAGCCATTGGAAGTCGCTTACACTGTATTTTTGTTGATAATGGACTGTTGCGGAAGAATGAATTTGAAGAAGTGATGACACGGTTTAAAGGAATGGGGCTAACCCTCATCGGCGTGCAGGCACAAGATCGATTTTATCAGGCTTTAGCTGGGGTGAAAGACCCCGAGCAAAAGCGCAAAATTATTGGTAAAGTTTTTATCGATATATTTCAAGAGGAAGCAAATTCGTTGGAAGATGTAGAGTTTCTTGGACAAGGAACTATTTATCCAGATGTGATTGAAAGTGTTTCGGTGAAGGGACCTTCAGCCACGATCAAGTCGCACCACAATGTAGGAGGCCTTCCAGAATACATGAAATTAAAGGTTGTAGAACCGCTGAGGTATCTTTTTAAGGACGAAGTTCGAGAAGTAGGAAGAGATCTGGGATTGGAACCAGAATTTATCGATAGACATCCCTTTCCTGGCCCGGGATTGGCAATACGTATCCTTTCGGATGTGACCCCAGAGAAAGTTTCGCTTCTACAAGAAGCGGACGCTATATTTATCCAGGAGTTACGAAACAGTGGATTATATAATTCTGTATGGCAGGCGTTTGCGGTTCTACTGCCTGTACAATCTGTAGGTGTGATGGGAGATGAACGTACCTACGAGCAGGTTGTAGCCTTGAGGGCAGTTGGTAGTAGAGACGGTATGACTGCAGACTGGTCCCGTCTTCCATATGATTTTTTAGCTGATGTATCGAATAAGATTATCAATCAAATAAAGGGAATAAATCGGGTGGTATACGACATTAGTTCTAAGCCTCCTGCAACCATAGAATGGGAATAACGACGATTATATGAAGCGAACATATGTTTTTCATCTGGCAATGGCTGTTCTCCTGAGTATTACAGTTTCTTGTGTAGGAACGCGTAATGCCTCTGGACTTGCAGCTGATTCAGAAGCCATGGCCTTGATTCGAGTGGGCAAGAAATACATGGAGAATCAAAACTACAGCCAGGCAGTGAAGGTATTCCGGGATGCGAGTCTTCGTCCCACCAACCAGTTTACCACCATGTCCATCTATTTGAATGGACTGGCTAACTTCTATGATGGTAAATGGAATCAGGCTATGAATATCCTCCAGGATTTTGAAGCTAGGTTTCCCAAATCCAAATACCTAGAAGACGCGCAATACCACCGAGCGATTTCCCAAATTCAATCTGATAATTACCTGCTACAGGAAAAGGGCTTAGATCAGTTATTTGACCTAAGCAAATCAGCAAAAAATACCCAGATTCAGGCCTTAGCAGAAAGCCAAGCACAGTCATTCCTATTCTATAAAATGACTCCAGAAAGTCTAGAGCGATACAGCCAGCACGTATCCAATGCTTTTTCACAATACGTTTGGGAGGCACAGGCCTACAACCTCGTAAAAAGCGAACGCCTTGTAGAGGCTAAGAACTTTTATGATTCTTTGAAGAGTTCACGAAGAGCTTCTTCTGACTTTCTGGATAATTTGCTGGATGAGAGACGGTTGGAAAGGGTTCAGAAAAATTCTGTTTTAAAGATAGCCTTATTTCTACCCTTCAACGTAAAATATACTTCAGTAAATCTATTAGATGAAATTCCAAGGCAAAGCCGATTGGCCTTAGATTTTTATGAAGGCTTCCTTACAGCGCTCGAGAACTATGAAGATTCCACAGGGCGTAAAGTCTTCGTAAAAGTCTTTGATACCATGGAAGATACCCTAAGTGTAGACCAGTATTTGATGGAATTAAATGCACTGAATCCACAAGGGATTATTGGAGGGTACGAAAGAGAGGTAGTTGAGAAGGTAAGTGATTGGTCGGAAGAGCGTCAAATTCCTTTTTTCATTCCTTTTAGTCCCTACGCTTATTTGGTGGAGGAAAAACAGTATTCCTTCTTAATGAGTCCTTCCATCAAAATGCATGGCCGGCGGATTGCAGAACATGCCTATCAGCACTTGGGGCTAACGAAGGTGGCTGTTTGGAGCAACCAGCAGGAAATTTCTAACCAGATGGCAGCAGGTTTTCAAGAAGCCTTTGAAGCCCAAGGGGGTGAAGTTCAACTCTACTTAATTGATTCTGTTTTTGCAGAAGGTGCCGAGGATGAAATTCCTGGATATGTACTGCAGATGAAAAAAGAATTTTTTGATGGGGTTTATATCCCTATCAACAATGATGAAGAATCTGCGAATTTAATCCTGAGTTTGATCAGTAAGGAAGAGATGTCCCTTGTGGCATTGGGATCTCCCCGGTGGAGAAACTACAATTATATTAGTAAGGATCTCAAGGAGAATTTCAATCTCCATATTACGACAACCAATATGTATAGCATGGATAGTCCTGAATATCAGGCATTCTATCAAACCTATTTGAAGAACTATTACTATCCCCCCTCTGACAGAAGCTTACAGGGATACAATATGGGGCGGTATTATCTTTCACTCTATGGAGATTACCTGTATGATCAACCCTTCCCTACTTATGTAAAGGATGCTCCTTTTGTCCCAGGAATTCAGACTTCTTTCTTCTTTGGAGGAGGGCAGATCAACCAATATGTGAACATTGCCAAATTTGCCGATGGAATTCTTGTAAAGGAAAACAAGGAGTTGACGAATTCTATTCAGATTCCCCAATTGGAAAATAATCGTTAGCTCACCTCTTCGATAGCTTCTAAAAAGCGATCGATCCCCCATTTTAGCTCTTCATGGGATATGTTGAGAGGGGGAGAAATTCTCAAGCCATTGGGTTCACTCAGGAAGCCAATGCTGATGACTCCCTTTTCTAGAAGTTTCTTCAATACCTTATAGGCAAAGGCTTGAGAGTTAAAGATAACTCCATAGAGCATTCCCATCCCTCGAAGTTCTTTAATGACAGGATGTTTCAGGTTCGCACATAGAAACTGGGCTTTGGCTGGCAGCTCTGATAAGATTGTACTATGCTGAAGCTTGTCAAACAAGGCCATTCCTGCAGCACAACTAAGGGGATGTCCGCCAAAGGTGGAGATATGACCCAGGGGGGGATCGCGCTGGATGCAGGAAAGAACTTTTTTAGCAGTAATCACAGCTCCCAGGGGAAGTCCGCCCCCTAAGGCTTTTGCCAAAATAAGCATATCGGGAACGATACCCAAGGCCTGATGTGCGAATAAACTCCCTGTTCGCCCAAAGCCTGTCTGTATTTCGTCCAAAACCAATAAAGTATTCGTCTCTGTACAGCGCGCCCTCACTCTCTGTAGGTACCCCTTCTCTGGAAGAATCACACCTCCCGCCCCCTGTATGGGTTCCACAAAAAAAGCGGCTGTATCTTCTGTGATTTGTGCCAAATCATCGAAGTCGTTGTAGGTTACATGGACAATATCGGGGAGTAGCGGGCCGTATCCTGCCTTTGCACGAGGGTCTCCACTCAGGCTAAGTGCCCCTTGGGTACTTCCGTGATACGCGTTGTGGCAAGCAACCAGTTTTCTCCTTCCCGTGTACTTTTTAGCGATTTTCATGGCTGCTTCTATGGCTTCTGAGCCGCTGTTGGTATAGTAGACATTGTCCAGGGATTCATCCAAGGATGCTACCAGCTTTTTGGCATATTGAACTTGTGGGCTAAATACGCCTTCCCCATAAACAATAGGGTGTAAATATCGCAGATTTTGTTGCTCGATTGCCTGGAGTATGTCAGGATCGCCGTGGCCCAGATTACTTACACAAATTCCACTGATGAAATCCAGGTAAGTAGTTCCGTCAGGGCCAAATAGCTTGGCCCCTTTACCTCCTACAATTTCTAGTGCCAACGATTCATCTGAGGTCTGGCCCACAAAGGTGAAAAAGTCTTCACGGTTGGAATTCATTCGACAACATTCTCCAATTGATGAACAGTAATTTTATTCTTTTTCCCTTTAAGCTCTATGGGCTGCCAAGTCTTTGCCTGAATGTGAGACTTTGTGATTTGGTACACAGAATCACTAATGAGAATGGAATTTGGATGCTCTTTCGTAAGGCTTTCAATCCGTTTTCCCGTATTAACTGTATCACCCGTGAGAGAATAGGAGATCTTATCATCTGAACCCAGGTTTCCCGCGACCACCTCTCCACAGTTGATCCCTATACCCATTTCGATTTTTTCACCTAATTTTTCCTCGTAAACCTCATTCAGCTCTTCTAGCCTTCGCATCATTTCCACTGCGCAAAATACGGCCTGTTTCTGGTGATTATTGGTCGGAATGGGGGCACCAAAAGCCGCAAAGATTTCATCTCCGACAAACTGGTTTACCGTTCCATTATACCGTTTGATGACGGCGGTCATAATTCGATAGTAGTCGTTGAGCAATTGAACCACTTCTTTCGGGTTTAGCCGCTCACTCAAGCGGGTGAATCCTCGTACGTCACAGAAAAGAACGGTCGCCTCCCGCAACTCTCCCTCCAGTAAGGAGTGGGTATCATCGCCCTTCATATTCTGAATCTTATCCACAATCGATTCGGGTACATATTTTTTGAAAAAATTCAGAATGCGCTCCTGCTCGATTGTTTTTTGTTCGTACTGGAGGATTAGTTCATCCTTGGATCGCTTGAGCTCATAGAAGGTAATTCCATTTTTGATGGCAGTGGTTAAGTCGGTACGTTCCCAAGGCTTGGTAATGTAGCGGAATACATTGCCGGTATTGATTGCATCGATTAGGGCATTGGCATCACTGTATCCCGTGAGAATCATGGTCACAATATCTGGGAACTCCTCCCGGACTTTTTCCAGGAATTGAACCCCTGTCATTCCAGGCATGCGCTGGTCGCTAATGACCAGTTGGACATTGTATTTGCGAACCAATTCCATCCCCTCGAAACCACTTTTAGCAGTTAATATTTTGTAGTCTTTGCGAAAGGTCGCCTTGAAGGAAACAAGGTTGTGATTTTCATCATCGACATAAAGAATGCAAAATTCTGTATCCATATAAATACTAATTTACAAAGACCTATGGAAATGATAGATCTAAGTTATTGGGAAGCTTGCTACTTGGAAAACCCATTGGATGTCGCCATTGTTGGGGCGGGGATAGTTGGCCTAAATGCTGCACTGAAAATTAAGGAGTTAGATCCAGATATCCGAATGGCCATATTTGAACGGCATCCTATTCCTAGAGGAGCAAGCATCCGAAATGCAGGCTTCGCTTGTTTGGGAAGTTTGACTGAATTGATCGAAAATGTAGATACGCATGGTTGGGAGGTAGTATCTGAGTTGCTTTCAAAGCGATGGGAAGGGCTGCAGGAGCTGAGGGGTCTACTGACAGACGAAGCCCTGGAATATACAGCAAACCCAGGCTATGAAATTTTTCTTTCGGGAGAAGAGGAAATATACCAACGATGTTTATCCGCCTTACCCACTTTCAATCAAGTATTTTCTGAGGTAACTGGAGTTGGTCAAGCCTTCCAGGTTGCGGATGAGGAGATAGCTACTCTTGGGCTAGTTGGGGTGAAGCATTTGATTCGACAGAATGTTGAAGGCCAACTACATGCGGATAAGATGATGAAGGCATTGGTCGAAAAGGTTCAAGCAGCAGGAATCCCTATCTATTTTGGGTGGGACATCCAAGGTTGGAGCCAGCAAGGCCAAGAAGAATTGAGGCTCACTAGTACTACAGGTTTAGATAGGAATACCCGAAAGCTCCTATTGGCAACCAATGGCTACACTAAGCGACTGGGTCCTTCCCTACCCCTTCAACCTGTAAGGAATCAGGTAGTGTTGACGGAACCTATTTCCGACTTGGCACTCAAAGGAAGTTTCCACTACCATAAGGGCTATGTGTACTTTCGGAACTTGGGCAATCGAATTCTACTTGGAGGGGCCCGACATTTAGATCTGGAAGCTTCCCAAACAGATCAACATGGGCAAAATCAACATATAAATAGCTACTTAAAAGATTTTTTAATCCGTCATTTGACCCAAGGGAAAGAAGTGAAAATTACCCACCAGTGGTCAGGTATTTTGGGGGTAGGAGAGGCGTTGCGTCCTATTATGAAATGGATTGCACCCAATGTACTGACGGCTGTGAGACTTGGAGGAATGGGAGTTGCTATCGGGACCCTAGTGGGGCAGGAAGCTGGGGAGAAAATTCTAAGAAAGACACTCCTCACACTGCCCAATCAGTAAGAACTTAGCCGAGTCTATTTTGTAGTTAGGAATATGAGGGATCGTTACTTCGAAAGCCAAGCACTCGACTTTGCCACATTCTTTGCACTGAAAATGAGGATGTGTTTGCTGATTGGAATCGCATCCGTTATTCTTTGCATACCATCTCCTCCCATCCTTTCCGGTAAAAGAGTGTAATTCTCCTTCATTTTTCAATCTTTCAAGAATGCGATATACAGTGGTTTTGTTCATTTCCTGACGGAGACTCTCCACTAAATCTACTACCGATATAGCCGAATTGCTCTGCTCAAATTTGTTGAGGATTGCCATAACAAGTCTAGTCTTTCTAAGGGTTCCCATGTGATAAAATTAGTGCAACATAGTTGCATTTGCAACCCAATTGCTTATTTTCGTAATAGTGTTGCATTAATCGTATGTCTATGATCCAAATCCTTAACGCTTCCAAATCCTTTAAAGGAATCCCAGCGGTTCAAAACCTGACACTAAACGTGGGGGAAGGAGAGATTTTAGGCCTTCTAGGAGCAAATGGGGCGGGTAAATCTACCACGATCAACTTATTATTGGGCTTTCTTAGCCCTGATTCTGGGAAGGTCCAAATCAAAGGACTGGATACAGCTATCAAAGCTAAAGAAGTGCGTAAGTTCATTGGCTTCATCCCTGAAAATGTAAGCTTGTATCCTTATTTGTCAGGTATGGAAAATTTAGATTATTTCTGTCGCCTGACGAGCTTGGTCTACTCTAAAAATGAGCTAGAAAGCTTTCTTTCCACTTGTGGCTTGCAAGCTGAAGATCAACACAAAAGGGTGGCTGATTATTCCAAAGGAATGCGGCAAAAGGTAGGTATTGCCATTGCTTATGCAAAAAAGGCAGAGGTTTACTTATTAGATGAGCCCGCAAGTGGTCTGGATCCACTGGCAAGCAATGAACTGTCAGCATTGTTGAAGAAGTTGGCGTCGGAAGGGGCAACGATCCTCATGGCTTCACATGATATTTTTAGGGTTAGGGAGGTTTGTAACCGCATTGGCATCCTTAAAAAGGGAAGTTTAGTAAAGGAACTCTACAGTGAGGAAGTAAGTGCAAATGAGTTGGAAAATCTGTATTTAGAATATATGAAAAACTAGAGAGAATATGTTGCAAATCATAAAAAACGAATGGTTGGCTCTATTTCGAAATAGAGCGTTCCTAGGAATTAGCCTGGGCTTTCTTCTAGTACTTCTCCTATCGGTTTATTTTGGAAATCGCCAGACGAACAAGCAGATACAGCGCTATCAACTCGCCCAACAAGAACTTCGGCAACAGTGGGAAAATATAGATGCCATGAACCCCCATGGTGCAGCGCATTATGGAACCTATGTATTTAAACCCTCTAGCCTATTGAATAGCCTAGATGAGGGGGTAAATAGCGTAACAGGTAATGTGCTTCGGGTGGAAGGCCATGTGCAAAATGAAATCGTCTATTCAGAGGCTTCCCAGATGCAGTTCATTTCAAAATTTGGCAAGCTCAAAAGTTCTCTGCTCTTGCAATATGTACTTCCCCTATTGTTGCTGTTTCTAGCTTTTCAAAGTGTGAGTAATGAAAAACAAAGCGGTCGAATCAAATTGCTCGTCATGCAAGGAGCATCGCCCACCAGGCTCGTTTGGGCCAAAACCCTATCTGTTTGGCTCTATGGGGTTGCCTTGTTAAGCATGATAGTGCTAGTATATGCAGCATTCAATTTGCCCAATATTACTTCAGAAGCGGGTAATCGCACCCTCTTATTCTTCCTGTCTTATGCACTGTATTATTTTATCATAAGTGGTCTAACCGTCCTATTGTCTTCTCGTTGGCAAAATCCTACTTTAGCCCTCACTTCCATGATAGGTATCTGGATCCTGTGGACCATTTTTTTACCCAATATCCTGTTGAGTTCGGTGGAAAAATGGCATGAACTGCCCAGTCGCAATGAGTTTCAGGCAGCAATGAGGGAAGATCGCTCAAAGGGGTTAGATGGACACAATCCGGCAGATGAACGCGCTAAGGAACTGGAAGAGAAAATATTGCAGGAATACGGAGTGGATAGCCTTTCCCAGCTTCCCATCAACTTCGATGGGCTCGTCATGCAAGCTGATGAAGAATACGGCAACCAAGTATGGGATAAGCATTTTGGCAGCCTGCGCGAGGTCCTAGCTCAGCAAAAACAAAGCTACCAGTTAGCTGGGATTGTTAATCCCTTTATTTCCCTCCAAAATGCCAGTATGGGCTTTACAGCGAGCGACAATCTTCATCACCAGGAGTTCTTGGTGCAAGTAGAAGATTATCGCAGGGAGTTTATTAAAACCCTCAATGATGAACATGCATTCGGAGGCTCTGAGACTGGAGATTGGTACTGGGAGGCAGATAATGAATTCTACAAATCGGTTCCAGATTACGCTCATCAACCTGTCGCCCTGAATTCTATTTTTGTGAATTACCTACCTGACTTACTTCTGTTAATGGGTTGGACTATTTTAGTAAGCCTACTCTTGGTTGCTGGAACCCGAAAAATACAGATCGTATGAGAATTTCACATATATTTCTATATGAATGGAAGCATTTCGTACGAAGTCCTTTCAAGGTAGTGGCTTTGCTTCTTTTTGTAGTCGCTGCTGGATATGGCCTTCACAATGGGGCAACTCTATATTCTGAGCAAACGCTTGAGATCGAAAAAATTAAAGAAAAAATAGAAGAAGATAGACAAACCTATATTTCTTACTATGATGAGGGAAAACCCGGTCCAGAAAATGCCCCATGGATAGATATGGGGGCTCCTTATTGGGCGGTTTGGTTTAGCTATACCTATCATTTTAAAACACCTTCCCCCGCCTTGGTTTATAGTATAGGCCAAGCCGAACAGTATGGATTCTATAAGCGAGCGACCTTTTGGGCGAGTCCTTATGATCCTGATATGACCAAAGAAATAGCCAATCCGGAGCGCTTGCAAACCGGTACGTTGGACTTTACTTTTGCAATGCTTTTCCTACTACCCTTACTGTTATTGATCTTGTTGTACAACCTCAAGAGTATGGAGGCCGAACAAGGGTTTCTATCCCTGATTGAAGTACAAACTACCTCGAAGAACACCTGGCTTTCGAGTAGAGTGGCTTTCTATGTAGGCTTGCTTTTTCTGGTGATTACGGGGTTACTTATATATGGAGGCCTACTTACAGATGTATTTTCTAATGCCGGGGCGGCATTTGGCCGAGTTCTCCTGTATAGCTTTCTTTACCTCCTTTTCTGGTCAGTGATTTATTTTCTGATTCTGCTAAATGGAACAAGCATACTCGGCAATACCCTTAGAATGGTTGGGATTTGGCTAGTATTGGCATTCATAATTCCTGCTGCAGTACATCAATGGATTAGTATGGAAAAACCCGCTAATCTCATGACCGATTATATTGATGCGACAAGAGATGAAAGAAAAGCCTTGTATGACCTGCCTGATAGTGTCTTTCAAGGTAAATTAAACGCTATGTTTCCTGAAATTTTAACAAGTCCTATTGTACAGGATAGCGCAAAAAGAGAGGAGGCTTATAGTAATTCTTCCTCAGCACTGGTAAACGAGTTGACAAAAAATAGTATTTCCACTATAGAAAGGGATAATAATGAGAAAAATGCGTTAATAACTAAAAGCTATCTACTCAACCCCATTACCTTTTTTCAGAATCAATTTAACGGCATTTCTCAAACCCATTACGATGATTACCAGCGTTTTCGGAATGAAATCCAACAGTTAATCGATAAGCAGATCCACACGATGGTTTTAGATACCTGGAATGAAAGGCAGGTGGATAAGGCTAAGTATTTAGAGTATCACCAAATCCTTTCTGAAATATGAATCCATCCGCAAAACCTGTAACCATATTGACAGGCTTTTTGGGTGCTGGGAAGACTACCTTTCTCAATCACCTGCTTCAACAGAATAAAGATACGCGCTATGCCATCATAGAAAATGAATTTGGCGAGCAGGGGATTGATGGTGAGCTTGTGGTTCGCCCAGATGAGACCATTGTAGAACTCAATAGCGGATGCTTATGCTGTACCCTCAATGATAACTTGTATGATATCCTAAACGAACTGTTTGATCGTAAGGACGCGTTTGACGAAATTATTATTGAAGCAACTGGCGTTGCAGATCCAACGGGACTTGCCCAGCCTTTTGTTGCCCACGAGCTCATTAAGGAATATTTTCCCCTTAAAGGGGTCATTTGTCTGGTAGATGCCAGACAGATTGAAACCCATTTGTTAGAAACCGAAGAAGCAAAAAATCAAGTAGGATTCAGTGATGTCTTACTCATTAATAAGACGGATTTAGTTACACCAGCATACATCCAGGAGTTAAAGCAGAGATTACATACGCTTAACCCCTTGGCAGGTATCATAGAAGGACATAAACAGGCATTTCCTGATATTGACCTAAATCCGCAGCAATCTCCGCTAGAGGAGATTTTTCAACAGGAAAGCGAGGAAACACCCGGCAAGAAGGAGCAACAATTTCCTGTCTCAAAACCTCATTCTCATCATCACCACAAACATACGCAAGAGATCGTCTCCCATACTTTTCACTTTGATCAACCCTTTAGTTACCAACTGTTGGATCGGCACCTATTTTTGTACTTGATGTTGCATGCTTCTGGTTTGTATCGTATGAAAGGCTTGGTATGGTTTAAGGGGTCCGAGGATCAATATCTTGTGCAGTCGGTTGGTAATCAGCTAGATATTGAGAAAAAGGCGGCTTGGCAAGTCGGGCAGCAAAAGAAAAGCGTCATGGTATTTATAGGGAAAAACCTGGACCGCGCCGCGATTGACAAAGTCTTAGATCAGTGCTTGAGCAAAAGCCCTTCAGCTCAAGTTTAAATAGGCCCGTTTTAATGTCGGATTCAGGGCTATTATCAATGAAAGAAAGATATATTCAAAATAGAGGTAAAAATGAAGCGTAAGGGTTTTCTCAAAAGTATCCTTGGCTTAGGGCTGCTTTCCACATGGAGCTGTAGAACGGAAGGCGATAAACCAAGGGCTGCTGCACTTGCAAGAAATGGGGGATGGCAGGAACAATCAGAATCTATAATAGCACTCAGAGAGGAACTCACAGCGGCTTGGCTTCGGTCTGAAACCATGACTTTGGCCAATGTAGAGCAGATGCCACCAGATTTTTTTACCTATAAGTATACCCAGGAAGCGATGAGCTTTGCTGAGCAATGGAGGCATTGTGTTATCTATACCTGTGGACAGTTGGCCGGGCGAGCAGGCCTAGAGAACCCTTATGAACAGGTAAAGCTCCCTGTGCAAATGCCAAAGGCAGACGTCATCAAGGAACTGAAAAATATGTACTCCTTTGTTCGGCGGTCTATTGAGGAGCTGTCTGATGAAAAGCTTATGGCTACTTGCGATTTTGCCGGCGATACCATCCCTGTATGGCGTTTATTTTATGCCTTGGAAAATCATATTATTCACCATCGAGGTCAATGTATAGTTTATTTGCGTTTGAAAGGAGTGGTGCCCAAAGGCTTCTATGGATGGTAATGAGGATTAGGCCTTGATTATTCGAGGCCCCTTCATTATTTTCCCAAAATATAGAAGTGCGATAGGAGTCTAATTGGGCCCTATTGGAGTTCGGGACTACTACGATTAACCTTCAACCACATTTAACACATTTTTTATGCTTCAAAGAAAATTTGACCAGATTGTAAAGACGCATTTTCCAAATGCAATGGACGCAAAGGATACTTCCATTCAATATTTGGGGAAAATGCAAATTGAGCACAACGTTGATGTTTCTAAGGTTTTAATGGCTACATCGGTCTGCTCAGATGATATCAATGTCCCTTCTACCACCTTTTTCAATGTACTATTCGGTCCATTTATTATGGGGGGATTAGGTGGCTTACCCTTTGCTGGCCAAACAGGGATGACCGCTTTTGCACACCATATTCCTGATGAAGGAAGTGCCTTTATTTTTTATGGCCCTCATATTGGCGTCACCCTAGATGGTGATCTTGGGAAAATGTATAGACCTCGACAAGAAGAAACAGGAAATTCTTGTGGGGCCCTTATGTTGGCATTGAGCAGATTTCAAGATGATACTTACAGACCGGTATTGAATGAGGATGATTATCAGCAAATGAAATTGGAGGAAAGCTTGCTCCCTTATCGAGACCAAATACTGAAAAGTGATAACGCTGAAAAAGCTATCACGGAAGCGACTTATGAAATCATTGACAAAAAGATTCACGAACATTTGAAAACGTGCAAGGATGAATTCAAAGCAGATAAAGTGACGCTTCTAGGGGGTATTATCATTAATACAGACTATGGCCTAGATGACTACTTCGATGCCAGGAATTTTGAAATCGTTGACATGAATAGCCTTTAGTCTCTAGTAGGGAGGACTGAAATTTCGTTCAGTCAATCTGACGGCAATCACTTTATGTGGGACTCACTAGGGGGTAGAGAAGGGCAAAAATTAAAAACGTTGTGACAGATGCCTTTCCCCTAGTTTGTAAATTGAATTTTGGCTTGTTTCGATCTTGTTCAATAGGAGTTGATGATTCAAAGGAAATGTTGGGTTATTGAAGGGTCGAAACTCAATTACTATGTCTCACATAAAGCCAACCACTTCATCCGAGCGTCTTCAGGTAATAGATGCTTTACGCGGATTTGCTCTGTTTGGCATATTGTTGGCAAATCTGTATAGCTTCATGGGGTATAACACTTATAGCCCTGGAGAGATCATCGCCTTACCTTTTGGGAATCGAGCGGTGTTGTTTTTCATTGATTGGTTTGTCGAAGGTAAGTTTTACGGGATCTTTTCTATCCTTTTTGGGGTTGGTTTTGCGCTACAAGCTGATCGTTTCCAGCGTACAAGTGAAAGCTTCTATGCCTTTTGGGTGAGGCGAATGGTGGTTCTGTGTTGCATGGGATTGATACACATGTACTGTATCTGGAACGGAGACATCCTGACGCTCTATGGCTTTTTAGGATTGTTTTTACCCTTGTTTCTCAATCTCTCCAATAGGGCCTTGCTGCGTTGGATATTGGTCTTGTTGACGATCCCACTACTTATATATGGAGTCCTCTATATGACGCAAGATGCCCCCTTCTGGGGT
>JBCCTX010000074.1:0-24447 GCA_039197765.1 Bacteroidota bacterium | reverse complement strand
TTAATTACTCCTTGATCCTCTGTGGTAAAATAAAAAGGTCCAAGGAAACTTTGGTTTCATCTGACTTAAAGAATACATACCGAATCGGTTTTACTCCGCTACTTAGGCGGATACTCTTTTAGTATCTTCTTTTCCCTTGTGAGCTTTGTCCTCTTCCTTGTTTATGTGTAGGACCCTTTTGACGCTCCTCCAGTTTCATCGTCAAGTTTATTCTTTTTCTATCAACATCTACAGAGAGCACTTTTACCTGCACTTTTTGGTACACTTTTACTACTTCGCTAGGATGTTTAATAAAGCGATTGGCTAGTTGGCTGAGGTGTACCAGACCATCTTGGTGTACGCCGACATCTACAAAGGCTCCAAAGTTGGTAATATTTGTAACAATTCCAGGTAATATCATGCCTTCTTGAAGGTCTTCAATTTCGTTGACGCGTTCGTCAAAACTGAACAGTTCAAACTTGTCTCTTGGGTCCCGTCCGGGTTTACCCAGCTCGCTCAAAATATCTTTCAGGGTGGGTAAACCTACGGTTTCAGTGGTGTAAGCCTGTAAGTTAATCTGTTTGGATAGGGACTCATTTTCCATGAGTTCGGGGACTTTAACCCCAAGGTCCGTGGCCATTTTTTTGACAATGGGATAGCTTTCAGGGTGAACAGCACTTGCATCCAAAGGATTTTTCGCCCCGCTGATACGTAGGAAACCGGCAGATTGCTCAAAGGCTTTGGGACCGAGTCGAGGAACTTTTTTGAGTTCTGATCGGGAACTAAATGCCCCATGTTCTTTTCGATATGCTACAATGTTTTGTGCTAAGGATGGTCCTAAGCCTGACACATAGGTAAGTAGTTGTTGACTGGCCGTATTTAACTCGACCCCTACGCCGTTTACACAGCTCATTACTGTATCATCTAGGGCTTTTTTCAATTGATTTTGGTCTATATCGTGTTGGTATTGGCCTACCCCGATTGATTTGGGGTCTATTTTTACCAATTCTGCTAAGGGATCCATCAAACGCCTTCCAATGGAGACAGCCCCACGCACAGTCACATCGTGATTGGGAAATTCCTCTCGGGCAATTTCTGAGGCAGAATAGATTGAGGCTCCAGCCTCATTGACCATAACGACAGGAATTTTTGGAGAAAAAGGGATACTATTGACAAAGCTTTCCGTTTCCCGGCTGGCGGTTCCATTTCCCACAGCAATAATCTCTATGTTGTACTTTTCGACCAAGGCACTGAGGGTCATCTCCGATTGAGATTTTCGGTTTTGGGGCGGGTGGGGATAAATTGTGGCATTCTCAAGCAGTTTTCCTTGTTCGTCCAGGCATACAACTTTACAGCCTGTTCGGAATCCTGGATCCAGCGCCAGTGTCCGCTTTTGCCCTAAAGGAGCCGCCAATAGCAACTGCCGCAAATTATCAGCAAATACTTCGATGGCCTCCTTATCGGCCTTTTCTTTTGCCAGCATCCTGATTTCCGTTTCAATAGATGGAGCCATTAAGCGCTTATAGCAGTCTTCGCAGGCCCTCTCAACTTGGTCTGAGGCAGGAGAACGACCTTGGACAAATTGTTTGCCCAACCGATACAAGGCTTCTCCTTCATCTGGAAGAATAGAGAGCGAGAGAATCAGTTCTTTTTCGGCCCTCCGAAGGGCCAACATCCTATGGGAAGGAATTCTGGATAAGGGCTCTTCCCAGTCAAAGTAATCCCTATATTTTTTCCCCTCTTCTTCTTTGCCCTTTAGCAATTTACTTTTCACCATCGCTGTTCGCTGGAATAGGCTCCGCATTTTTTCTCTTGCCTCCTTATTTTCATTAATCCATTCAGCTATAATATCTCTCGCTCCCTTTAGGGCTTCCTCAACATCTGTAACCCCCTTTTCTTCCTCTATGAAGGACATTGCCCAATCTTCTGGATTTCCACGATCCCTTTGTTCAAATATTTGTTTTGCTAGGGGTTCTAGTCCTTTTTCCCGAGCAATAGTAGCACGCGTCCTACGCTTGGGACGATAAGGGAGATAAATATCTTCCAATTCCGTTAAGGATTGGGCGTTGTGAACCGCCTTCTCTAGTTCAGGAGTCAGTAATTCGCGCTCTTCTAAAGATTTGATTATACTTTTCCTCCGTTTATCCAGGGCTTGAAGCTGTTCCTGCCTATCCCGAATGTGAGTGAGTTGGACTTCATCTAAGTTACCTGTCACTTCTTTTCGGTATCGTGCCATAAAAGGGATAGTTGCCCCATCTTCCAGCAGTTTGAGGGTGGCAAGTACCTGGTTTTTCTGAATACCCAGTTCCCTGGCAATTTTATTCGCGTGGATTTGAGCCATTAGTTGAGGAGATATATAGGTTTAACCCCAAAGCTATAAACTTTAAGGCATATTCTCTAGCCTACAGAAGGAGATTTTTCCATGCTCATACCCCATTCCCTCATCTCCCCCATTCCTTGTATATTTGCCCCATGTCAATTCGATCGGTTGTTCTTTATCCCAATGCTAAGATTAATTTGGGACTTATCATCAAAGGAAAAAGGCCTGATGGGTATCACCTCTTAGAAACGGTGTTTATTCCGGTAGAGCACCTTAGAGATCGCTTGGAAATCTCACCTTTAGACCACGAAGGGGTGGAGATGACCCTTTCGGGATTGGCTGTAGATGGCCCGGTAGAGGCAAACCTGTGCTGGAAGGCGTATCAGTTGCTTAAAACAGAATTTCCGGGTTTGCCTGGTGTACGTATACATTTGGAAAAACATATTCCCCTAGGAGCAGGTCTTGGAGGTGGTTCTTCAGATGCTGCACATACCCTGATGGGGTTGTCTCAACTTTTTGCTTTAGATATATCCTTGGAAAGACTGGCAATCCTGGGAGCTGAGTTGGGGGCTGATGTCCCTTTTTTCTTATATAATAAACCTCTCTTTGCCAAAGGGATAGGAACCGAGTTTGAGCCGATTGACTTGGACTGGAAGTTTGAAATACGCTTAGTTTTTTCTCCAATTCACTCTTCCACACCTGCTGCCTACAAGAACTTACCATTGAATTCGTTAAATTTGAACAGGGACTTACAAAAGATTTTGTCTATACCTATCGCAGACTGGAAGGACAATTTGCCTAATGATTTAGAACTCCCTGTTTTTGAGCAGTATCCTGAGTTGAACGAGACAAAAGAGCAACTCTATAGAGAGGGAGCCGTATATGCGGCTATGTCAGGCAGTGGAAGTGCAGTGTATGGGTTGTTCTAGTAGGTAGTAAGTGATAGGTAGTAAGTAAATAGGTAGTAAGTAAATAGGTAGTAAGTGTGGGGGGGATAAGACATTTCTGTTAAGCAAAGATAATTTTACTATATAGATCCAATGAAGATATTTCGTCTAATCGTGGCTTGGTTTGTTTTTGTGATGATGCTAGGCTTTCCTGGCTTGGTACAATCGCTTATGGCTCAGGAGGGACATAAAATTGAAGTGAAAATTGAAGGCTTTGATCAAAAGGAAGCTTATTTAGCCTATTACTATTGGGACAAACAATACATTCAAGATACTGCTTCTGTTACCGATGGCAAATTTACCTTTGAAGGACCCGATCTGCTGGATCAAGGTGTCTATATGGTTGTACTTCCTCCTTCTAATACCTACTTCGAAGTCTTGATAGGAGAAGACCAGGAATTCAAAATCACCACAGATACAGTAGATTTAGCTGGTAACATTGTTGTGGAAGAATCGGAGGAAAACATCCTTTTCTACCAGAATATTCATCTATTGGCGGAAAAAAGAAAAGAGGTAGGAGCATTAAAGGAACAACTTGCCAATCCTGATCTAGACGAGGCTAAGAAGAAAGAATTAAACCAGGCCATCCAGGCGATAAACACAGAGGTTGCCGAAGGGCGAAGCAAGATCATGGAAGGGGAGGAGGCTCCCCTGTATGGTGCTTTGTTGCGTGCCATGCGAGAACCTCAGATTCCAGAAGCACCAAAAAATGAAAATGATGCGGTTGACTCAACCTTTGCCTTTCGCTATTATAAGTCTCATTTCTTTGATCATTTACCACTCAATGACTACAGGCTCGCCAAAACCCCTGTATACTACAATAAAATTAAGACCTACCTAGATAAATTGACCTACCAACAACCAGACTCCATTATTGCATCAATTGATAACTTGGTTGAGCGCGCCCGAGGTAATCCTGATGCCTTTCAAACTGTGGTTGGGAATCTCCTTAACCAGTATGCAGGGTCTAAGATCATGGGAATGGATGCAGTATATGTACACATGGTGGAAACCTATTACCTCACGGGGGAAGCTTTTTGGGCTGATCCAGAGCAGGTGAAAAAAATGGAAGAACGCGCCTTGGCGATTAGCCCCACCCTAATTGGACGCAAAGCTCCGAACTTGACGATGAAAGACTCTTTAGGGCAGTACCAAACCTTATATAATATCAAGGGAGAATACACGCTTCTGTATTTTTGGGATTATGACTGTGGGCATTGTCAAAAAGAAACGCCCAAGCTCGCAAAAGCGCACAAGAAATGGGCAGATAAAGGTGTTGCGCTTTATACAGTTTCCATCAATGGATCCCTGGATAAGTGGAGAGAAAGTATCAGAAAGTACGGGTTAAGTGATGTCAATGTGCAGGATCATGAGCGAAAAACGGGTTTTGATTCAGTTTATGACATCCGATCTACCCCCAGACTTTTTATTCTCGATAAGGACAAAATCATCAAAGCTAAACACATTTCTGTGGAGCAGTTGGATGAGATCCTGCCTGTTTTGATGGATATAGAGGAAGAGGAGTCTAAATCAAAGTAATTCTTAGGGGTAGCAGATAGAAATATAATAGCTGAAGAGAGAAGAGAGTAAACCATGTGTGGTAGATATTCTTATACAACTTCCTTAGAGGCAGGAGAGGTTATACTGCCAGCGGGTGATGCGGCTATCAACCTTTCGCCCCGTTACAATGTAGCACCCTCCCAATATTGTCCTATCATTCCCCAGAGGGACCCGAGGCAGACCTACATGTATCGGTGGGGTCTGATCCCTTTTTGGGCCAAGGATATTTCTATAGGGTACAAGATGATCAATGCCCGTTCAGAAACAGTAACCGAAAAGTCCACTTATGCCCGACCCTTCCAAAAAAGTAGGTGCTTGGTTTTAGCAGATGGTTTTTACGAGTGGAAAGGCAAAGGAAAAAATAAGCAGCCTTACAGAATTGTATTGCGTTCGGGAAAGCCCTTTTATTTTGCAGGACTGTACTCCGAGTGGAAATCTCCTGAAGGAAATGGGATTCCTTCCTTTACCATTCTCACGACAGAACCCAATGAACTCGTTGCGCCTATTCACAACCGTATGCCGGTAATTCTTAACAAAGAGGCTGCCCTAAATTGGTTAACCCCTTCTGCAGAAGCCTTCGATTTATTAAACCTATTGCGACCCTATCCTATGGAAGAAATGGAGGCATATCCTGTATCTAAGGCGGTAGGAAATGTAAGAAATGATTCGGAAGAATTGATTGCGCCTGTTGACTCCCCTTCATAGATCTGAAAAGAGCAAAATTGTTTACTGTCTGATTTCAAGTATGTATTGAAGATTTTGGGATATAAGATATGAGAAGTAATCAAAATCTTAAACTCAAGAATGGGTTTACATAAAACCCAATTCTAGCAGTGCTTCCTCAGACATCATTTCCTTACTCCATGGAGGATCAAACGTAAGTTCTACTTCTACCTCTTCAATGCCTTCCACTTCCATACTTTTCTGTTTGACCTCTTCAGGAAGAATTTCTGCTGCAGGGCATGCAGGTGCTGTCAAGGTCATAAGAATGTGGGCTTTATCTTCTTCCATGATTTTGACCTCATAGATTAATCCCAATTCGTAAATGTTCACAGGAATCTCTGGATCGTAAACCGTCCGAATTTGTTCAATTACCTTGTCTCTAAGTTCTCCTTGATTCATATTACTGCATTTTTCTTCTTCGCAAATATCAGGTATTTTTCGGATTCAACGAAGAAACAACCTGACTTGTTTAGTACAATCAAATTTTCCTATGCGAACTTTTCTTTTTTGCCTTGTTTTTGGCCTTGTTCTGGTGAGCTGTAATCCTATTGAAACTGGCTCTAAACGATTTAAGCAGCCGTTACCTGACCCTGGTAATGCAGGACTTAGCCTACCGGAAAACTTCGGTGCCTTGGTCGTTGGAACAGATCTTGGGAGAACCCGCCACATCGCCATTCGAGATAATGGAGATATATATGCCATGAATCGCAGGTTAGAAAATGGCAAAGGTGTGTTGGCCTTAAAAGATACCACAGGCGATGGCAAGGCAGATATCATCCAAACGTTTGGAGACTCTATTAGGGGTACAGGTATGGGAATCCATCAAGACTATGTATACTTTTCTTCTAGTAAAGCGGTATATCGTTCGAAACTGTCTCCCGATCAACTAATTCCATCGGGCCCTATTGAAACCATGGTTACTTTCCCTGATTCTACTACCCAAGGGCATGGTTCCAAGCCCTTTACCTTCGATTCTGCTGGCAATATGTATGTAACGGTTGGCTCTCACTCCAACGCATGCCAGGAAGAAATGCGGTCTGAAGGCTCTCCCGGTAAAGACCCTTGTCCCGAATTGCCTGTTCGTGCTTCCATATGGAAATTCAAAGCCGACCAACCTGGACAAATTCAGGAAGATGGAAGCCCTTATGCCATAGGCATACGAAACGCTGTCGCATTAGATTGGAATACGGCTAATCAAACGCTGTATGCAGCGCAGCACGGGCGAGATGATTTACATAGGTTTTGGCCAGCCTATTATACCCGGGAAGAAAGTAGAGATATGCCTGCAGAAGAGTTTCTAAGGGTGGAGGAAAACGACGACTTTGGCTGGCCTTATTGTTACTATGACCCTTTTAAGAAGGAAAGAATGCTTGCACCTGAATATGGGGGCCAGGGAGATAGACAGGGGAGGTGTGAAAATGTTGAAAAACCCATTGCTGTTTTTCCCGCTCATTGGGGACCCAATGACCTGTTATTTTACACCGGAGATCAGTTTCCGGAGAAATATAAGAATGGGGCTTTTATTGCCTTCCATGGTTCCTGGAATCGCTTGGAGTTCGAACAAGCGGGGTTTTTGGTAGCCTTTTTGCCTATGAAAGACGGAATGCCCAGTGGAGATTGGGAAATATTTGCCCAAGGATTTCTCGGGCCAAAGGCAGTTACTTCCCCAAGGGAGGCCATCTACCGCCCTACAGGATTGGCTCAAGGACCAGATGGATCGCTGTATATTTCTGATGACCAAAGGGGAACAATTTGGAGGATAATGTACTATGGAGACGAATATGGAAATATTCAAAGCCAACTGGCTGAAGAAGTTCCACAAGTACCCCTAGCAGAAGATTCTACAGAGTTGGTAGTGGAAGAGAAATTTTTGGCGGGCCAGCAGGTATATGTATCCTATTGTCAGGGCTGTCATATGAAGAATGGAATGGGAGTTCCTGGACTTAATCCCCCCCTTGGAGGAACAGATTGGGTTACAGGAGATAAAACACGATTGATTCAGGTCATATTAAAGGGTATGAATGATCCAATAGAAATAAATGGGGAAACCTACCAAAACGTAATGGCTTCCCATTCTTTTTTGTCCGATCAACAAATAGCTGATGTATTGACCTATATCCGGAATGCATTTGGCAACGAGGCCTCTGAAATAAGTCCAGAGGAGGTAGCCACTGAAAGGGATCGTAAAGTAAATTGAGATTTCTGGGTAATAGGGAATACCCTCAATGTACATTGCTTAAAGCGGGAAGTGCTTGGTGGAGTTAGAATATATCGGGTTCAGGAAGTGATCATTTCCTGGTCTGGTGCTTTTTTTTCAACTTGTCTCCTACATTAATCATTTTTGGAGGCCTGTAGAAACGGACTGTTGTTACCTTATATGTAATATTCGATCCAGATTCGTTCAATCTTTTTTCTAAGGCTTAGTTTTGAGGGCTCTTTAGAAGGGTTGGTACGAAGTAAAAACGCTAAAAAATGCCGATTTTACGCCTAAAATCGGTATCTATTTGCAGACGTCCTTTCGCCTAAAGGTTAAATTCTTTGAATTTCTCACTCATGGATTTTGCCCGTTTAATCGTAATATATTTGAGGGGACCTCTTTTTAGGTCATCTTTATCACAGATATTTGCGATATCACCATCTATAAAAAGGTTGTAGAAAAAGGGTTCAAAGGCATCTTTGTTGTTCCTACCGCTAGGATGTGTCAATACACTTCCAATTCAGTAATCTGAGTTGAAAGCTAATAGTAAGATTTTCCTTACTTGGTCGAAAAGGTAGACTATCGAATATGTTCAAAAATGCTGAAAAAAAGGGTTTTTTTGTATATCTCAAATGGGTAATATTCGATAATTTAAAAATGAAAAAGGTCGAATCGAATTTTAATGTAAGGAAATAAAAATTTTCGAAAAGAAATTATGTCCTAGGATAGCATCTTTTTCGAGATTAATTCCGTTTAAACTATAAACTGTTCTAAATTTCTAATTGCGCCATGCAGAAAATCTTAGTTCCCATAAGTGCTTATTTAGACGATGCCAATTCATTAGACTATGCAAGATACTTAGCCTTGAAGTCTCAGGCTCATATAACCATTTTATACTCCCGTAGTAGAAAGTGGATTCAGGATAGCTTGGACCAGGGAGGGATTGCTTCCTTACCACCAGAAAGTGAGGAAGTTTCTTCTATCAAGAATAGGAAGGTGCTTAGGAAACTCGGGGATGTTGTGGATACCCTGAAGCGAGATAATATAGACTTTACCTTTAAGTATGTTCCTAGCCTCACGATTCAAGGAGTTTCAAGGGAATGTAAAGAAGGAGCTTACGATTTTGTTGTTCTTTCTACCCTTCCTGGATCTAGGATCATGGGGTACTTGCAAAGGACTTATCTCTCCATGATTATTGGTGAGATAGATATTCCTGTGTTGATGGTACCTGGGAAGAAAATGTTTTCAGGAATTGAGAGCATCACTTACACCGTGGATCTGACAGATTATGACCCTAGTATTGTGCAGCAAGTGAAATCCTTGGCCACTTTGTTTGATGCACGGTTGAACATTGTACATGTCAACCGCAATGAAGAAGAACAAGAAAACCGTGGGCAGTATTTGAACTCTTTAGAACAGACCATTACGGATACCCTCGACTATCCTAAGGTGAACTATAAATTCTTTGACCACAAAGACGCCTTTTCTGGAATCAAAAAGTTTGTCGATGGCAACAACAACCAGGTTGTGGCAATGATTAGTCGGAGCAAGTTCACTTGGAGAGAGTTGTTTCGTGGCACAAGTCTTACCCGTAGAATGGTAAAAGAATCTTCAGTACCCTTGATTGCTTTTAACAAAGTGAAGATAGAGGGACAATAAGAGGGTTTACAGGGGGGTCTCTATGCAATACAAACAGATCATATAGACTTATAGCTCTTCTAGGGGCAACTCAGCAACTGGCCCTTTTTACCTACCTCTCTGTCCAAAAGAATGGAGAGAACAACATGAGGACCGTGAATAATTCCAGCCTTCCTAGTAGCATAAGAAAGGATAGAAACCATTTCCCTCCCGCAGGAATTCGTGCGAAATTTATGGAGTCTTGAGGGCCTACATTGCCTATTCCTGGGCCGATATTTCCTAGGGTAGCGATAGTAGAGCCAATAGCTGTATCAAAATCCAACCCAAAAAGGGTCATGATAAAGGAGCCCGCTACAAACAGTATGACAAAAATTAGGAAAAAGGCTAGAATTTTGGAGACTACGTCTTGTTGAATCGCTTTTCCGTTCAAGCGAACGGGAAGGATGGCTTTAGGGTGTATCTGACGTTTAAGTTCTAGGTAGCTGTTTTTAAAAACTACAAGGAAACGAACCAATTTCATTCCCCCACTGGTAGAACCTGCACAGGCACCTGAAAACATAAGGACAAAAAATAAAAGAACCAAGAATTGTCCCCAATTGGTGAAGGCTTCTGTACCAAATCCGGTCGTAGTCATAATCGCGAGTACCTGAAAAGATCCGTGTCGGAAAGACTCCTCAAAAGTATACGTATGATCCGAATACAAAATTCCTTGTCCAAAGTATATTACTGCGGTTACAATCAATACGAGCAGAAGGGTAGTGTAGGTGTACAATCGAAATTCTTCATTTTTCCATAGCTGTATAGGCTTACCTCGAATAGCAGCATAGGTAAGGGCAAAGTTCGTCCCTGCTAAAAACATAAATAGGGTGATGACATATTGATGATAGGGAGAGAAAGCCCCTACACTTGCTTGACGCGTAGAAAATCCTCCAGTTGACAAGGTAGCCATGGAATGACAAAGAGATTCATAGAAACTCATGCCCCCCACCCACAAGAATACCAATTCTAGCAGGGTAAGGCCTAGGTATATAATCCAAAGTCTTTTGGCGGTTTCCTTTATTCGCGGCGTAAGCTTGTCCGGTGTCGGCCCAGGAACTTCTGCGGCGAATAATTGCATCCCTCCGATTCCCAATAGAGGTAAAATGGCTATTGCCAAAACGATGATTCCCATTCCCCCTATCCAGTGCGTCATGGCTCGCCAAAAATGCAGTCCTTTGGGAAGCTCTTCAATATGCTCACCTAAAATTGTGGCACCCGTGGTAGTAAACCCCGACATGCTTTCAAAAAAAGCATCCGTAAAGTTGGGGATAGCCCCGCTGAGGACATAGGGAAGCGCTCCAACTGTAGTCATGACTAACCATCCCAATGTTACAATGACGTACCCATCACGCTTTTTTAACCCTGCTTTCCCAGATTTTCTCGACAGTAGGTATATGATTCCTCCCAATACAATGGCTCCTATACCTGATAGTAAAATTCCTTGAACGTCATTTCCTTTAAAATACAAAGCAAAGGGAAGGGATAAGAGGATAGCAATCCCATTAATTCCGATCAGCAGACCAAGAATGTTTACAATAACCTTAAAATTGAACATAATTCATCCCTAGAATAGTTTGCAAGCATAGCAATTTTAGGAATTATTTCAAATGTTAATCTTATATTAAAAGTTGGGGTTTGTCATAGAATTTTCAAAGTTACCTATTATCTTCAACTTTTATCCTCGGGAAAAATGGCTTGGATTTGCTGATTTTGCTTTGTTAAAATTGTTAGTCGATTTCTTCTATGCGTCTGGTTGACCCTAATTTGCCTTACAAGATTGTGTATTCCATTTACCACCACGAGTATTTGGGATATCTCATATCTCCGCATATTGTACAGATCTTACCAGATGGGCAATTAAGCTTGATTCATCAAGGAATTTATCCAGATAATATGGATGAGTTTTCACCCGGACTGGATGAAAAAGATAAGGACCTAATCGTCTTACTAGCCGAAATTTCTACCAAGTGTATCGTAAAGAAATTTAATGGTAACCTTAGGGAGCCCCAGAAATTTTTCTTACAAAAATTTAAAGGGGAGGTCCAAAAGATGGCATTGCAATACATTCAAAGGCGACTAGCTAAAATTCTTCCTTTGTTGTCGGATCGCTCTGTCTTTGAAATGGGTAATGATGGATATGCCGCTCAGAAGCCTATTCAGATATTGGATGAGAAAGCTACGGTCCTGTTTCACTTTCGGCGGGGAGAACATGAACTTAGGTATTTTCCCACGATTAAACTGCATGGAGAGAAACTGGATTTTCAGTACAAGGGGGCTGTAATGATTTGTAAGGAACCCGCCTGGATGCTATTAAATGGCGAGTTGTTTACCTTTGAGCAGGAGGTAGAAGGGGTTAAGCTCAATCCTTTTTTGAAAAAACGCTATATCTCTATCCCTAAAGAAAAAGAAGAAGCCTATCTCAAAAAATTTGTCACCCAGGTCATCGAAAAATATCATGTATATGCCAAGGGCTTTGATATTCACACGGTGAGAAGTAAGCCCCATTTTTCTTTAATAGTTCAGGATTCGGGAAACACCTTTAGTTTTATTCGGAATGTAAGTTACTCAGAATACAGTTTCCCCCTTGAGCCCTGGCAACCCGTCAAGGTAGTGATGAAATCCTCAGGGGAGAATTATGACTTCTTTCGAATAGAAAGGAACCATGAAGCGGAAGAACGTGTGCATGCTTATTTTGATACCATAGTCCCCAACCCTTCTACGCTTTCCCCTTGGGAGCTTATCCCAAAGGATAAAGGACTCACCTGGCTGGCTACGCAAAAAGACTCACTAGAAGAATTTGGAATAGAAATTTTACAAGATAATCCTGAATATACTATCAACCTGGAAACGCCGGAGATAAGCTTGGAAACACAGGAAGCTGGGGATTGGTTTGACATCCGAGCAATCGTGAAAATCGGCCAATTTAGCATTCCTTTCTCCAAATTCAGGAAACATATTCTTCGCCATATCCGTGAGTATGTCCTGCCAGACAAAACGGTAGCCATCCTACCAGAGACATGGTTTTCGGATTATCGTCACTTGTTGGAAGTGTCTGAAAGTCCAGGAGAAGACAGACTTCGAATTAAAAAGTACCAAGCTCCGTTGCTAAATTTCCCTTCTCAAGGAAATGGGAAACTCCGAGAAAAGTTAGCTTCCCTCCAAGACGTCGAGGAAATTCCATCTGTAGAGGTACCTAAAGGCCTTAAAGCTAGTCTGCGAAATTATCAACATACAGGATTTGAATGGCTCTGCTTTTTAAAGCAGCAAGGCATGGGGGGAATCTTAGCCGATGATATGGGATTGGGAAAAACCCTTCAAACCCTCACCCTACTGTTAAAAGAAAAGGAAGAAGGAGCTACCTCTGCTTCCCTTATTATCTTACCCACATCTTTAATTTACAATTGGAAGGGGGAAGCAAAGAAATTCACCCCTTCTTTAAAGATTCATATTCATGCAGGGGTAGGAAGGAGTAAAGAAGCAAAATCCTTTGAGGCACATGATCTTATTATTACCTCTTATGGAATTGCCCGGCAGGATATGGAGCTGTTGAAGGGCTATCCCTTCCATTATATTATTCTGGATGAGAGTCAGATGATCAAAAATCCAGAATCCAAGACAGCGCAAGCTATCCGAAAGTTAGTGGCAAAGCACAGACTTTCTCTTACGGGTACCCCCATAGAAAATACAGTAATGGATATTTGGTCCCAGATGTCCTTCCTCAACCCTGGTCTCCTGGGAAGTGAAACCTTTTTTAGAAAATTCTATGTGAGCCCAATTGAAAAAGAGCAGGATAAGGTTAAATCCGCAAAACTTCGGCGAATAATCTATCCCTTTATTTTGCGGAGGAAAAAAGAGCAGGTAGAAAAACAACTTCCGCCTAAGACAGAAAAGATTCACTACTGTGAGATGACGGAAATACAGAAGGATCTATATGAGGAAACGAGAAGTTCTTACCGAAATTACCTCCTGGATCTTATCAACCAGGGTACTTGGAAACGCAACAAACTGAACATCCTTGCAGGTCTCCAAAAGCTCCGTCAGATTGCCATTCATCCACAAATGTTGGATCTAGAGGCCCATACCTTAGAGGATTCAGGGAAGTACCTGGAAGTTAAGCGTTTGCTAAAACAGATTTTAAACCGAAAATCTAAAGTATTGATATTTTCTCAGTTTGTGAAAATGCTCCAAATTTTGCGAAAAGACTTAGAAGAAGAGGGAATTCAGTTTAATTATCTCGATGGCAGCACCAAAGATCGCCAATCTTTAGTAGATTCCTTTCAGCAAAACGAGGATATTCGTGTCTTTCTCATCAGTTTAAAGGCAGGAGGGGTGGGGTTAAACCTCACAGCGGCCGATTATGTATTTATCCTTGATCCATGGTGGAATCCCGCCGCTGAAAATCAGGCCGTAGACCGATCCCATCGGATCGGACAGAAACGAGCGGTAATCTATTATAAGTTCATTACTAAAGACAGTATCGAAGAAAAAATTCTTGGGCTTCAGCAGCGAAAAGCCAAACTTTCAGACGATATTATCAAAGTGGATGAGGATATATACAAGTCTCTTAGTGAGAAAGACTTAGGAGATTTATTTAGTTAACAGTACCCGGAAGTACCCGGAACGATTTGGGAGAGATCAGAGCACATATATAAGTTATTTTAGGTATTATGGAAGATGCTTTTCAGTTGCCCATAGCCTTTGCAAGGAGAATGCAAGATCAACTGGGCCAGGCCGCTTTTTCCAAATTTGAAGATGCATTGATTCAAAAGCCCATTACCTCTGTCAGGCTAAATCCCCAAAAACTTTCACGTGTTCCTTTTAGGGGTGCTACCCCTATTCCTTGGCATCCCAAGGGATACTTTTTGGAGAAACGACCGGAGTTTGTTTTTGATCCCTTATTTCATGCAGGAGCCTATTACGTTCAGGAAGCTTCCTCCATGTTGGTCAATCAATTTTTTCCGAAGGCTGAACCTATGCGAATCTTAGATTTATGCGCTGCTCCAGGTGGAAAAAGTACCCTTATCTCCCAGGTTATGCCTCCTGGTAGTTTGCTGATTTCTAATGAAGTCATACGTAGCCGAGCCATGGTTCTGGCGGAGAATGTAACCCGGTGGGGAGACCCACAGGTACTTGTTACCCAGTCCGACCCTAAAGCATTTGCTAGCTTAGGTCCCGTATTTGATTTGATTTTGGTGGATGCTCCTTGTTCAGGAGAAGGTTTATTCCGGAAAGATCCTGCCAGTAGGAATCAATGGTCAACAGAAGAAGTTCAAACTTGCGCAGCACGGCAGAAGCGAATCCTTTCGGATGTCCTACCAAGTCTAAAGCACGGAGGATGGCTTATTTATTCCACCTGCACCTATGCGGAAGCGGAAAATGAAGCTATTATCCGCTGGCTGATAGAATCTTTTCCATTAAGACCTGATCCAGTGGCAGGATTAGAAGAATTCTCAGCAACTGCTAGTGAGATAGCTGGGGAGAAACACGCAGGTTGGCGGTGTATGCCCCATTTATTCAAAGGGGAAGGTTTTTTTATCTCTCGTTTGAGAAAAGTAGGATCTACCAATTTAGATAAGGAAGAACCTACCTTCAAAAAGCATAAAAAAAAGTCCTACAAACCAAAAATTACCCCTGCTGCCCAAGCATTCCTTTCCTCCTATGTCAAAGAATCATACTGGGAACATTGTTCAATCAGGGGGGACTATCTGGTTTATAGACCTCACTACAAGGAGTGGGAGGGTCTCCCTGAAGGACTTAAAATGGTAAAGGGAGAAATGCTTTTGGGAAAAGTAAGACCCAAAGGCCTTACGCCTTTTCACGACTTAGCCTTGAGTTCCCTACTCGTAGAAAATACCAGTAAACTAGAACTAGACCTCAATGAAGCTCTCTCTTTCCTTAGAAAGCAAACAATAAAGGCTCATGTTGCAGAATCAGGCTGGAAGCTAGCAACCTATGAGGGAGCCGCATTAGGCTGGATAAAAATAGCTGGGGGAAAAATCAAAAATCACTATCCGATGAATTGGCGCATACGCAAGCATTAGCATTCAGCGCACTCATTCACACATTCTAGCAATTTGATGACTGTTTTATTCTTGATTTCGTAGTAAATGTTTTTCCCATCACGGGCGGAGGAGAGTACTCCTACGTCTTCTAGCGATTTCAAGTGTTGAGAGGCATTGGATTGACTAATGTCAATCGCTTCGTAAATCTCCCTTACTGGCAAGGTCTTTTTTTCCATCAATAACTCGATGATTTTCAGCCGGGAAGGATGACCCACGGTCTTCATCAAACGCGCCACTCGTTTCACTTTGTCCGAGTCTGCTCTAAGTTGTAAAGTAGGCAATTCCGTCATTTCTGTAATCGTCTATTTGAGTGGGTGACTAGAAAAAGTTAGTTATATTGTTTCGGAGGATCTTTCTCAGGTAGAGGAATGGATCCAGGAATACCCAACAAGGGAAACTCTTTCCTCAAAGGGAAGTAGGGATAATCCTCTGGCATGAACATTCTCCTCAGATCGGGGTGGTTGGTGAATTTGATACCAACCATATCAAAGGCTTCTCGTTCAAACCAGTCTGCTGACTCCCAAAGGGTAATAATACTATCCAAGGAAGGATCATCCTCCTCAACCCGACAAGAGACTCTTATGCGTTGTTTAGCTTTTAGGTTTACGAGATTATAAGACACTTCGAAGCGTTCAGAATCTTCATAATGATCTGTAGCGGTAATATCCGATAGATAATCGAAATCTTTGGCTTCCTTTAAAAAAGCCAGAACCGGATATATTTTTTCTGCAGCAACATCGATGGTAAGTTCATTCGCATAGCTACGTACACCTAGAATAAATTCCTGGATCTTGCTTTCTTTTAGAGAGGCTACAAATGTATCTTGATTCTTCATTAATAAGCGAAATGTATACCTTGTTTAACGGTAAAGTTACGCACAAAGTTAGGATTATTGCCAAAAATCTGGATTATTCTGCCATTTATCCACAATTTTTTGTTCCTGAGGCTCAAGTAGATTGAGTTCTACGGCTACCTCCATCAAATCGGAGAGCTGGGTGAGTGATTGATAGCTTTGACCAATCGCTTCATAGGCTTTGTCTGCTAGGGGTAAGCCATAGCTAAATATGGCAAGGGTACACGCCACAACGCCTCCTGCATCTTGTAGGGCCTGCACGGCAGCAAGGCTACTCTTGCCTGTTGATACCAGGTCTTCAATGACAAGGTAAGAAGCTCCGGGCTCCACTTTTCCTTCCACCTGATTTTTTTTGCCATGAGCTTTGGCTTTTCCCCGAATATAAACCATCGGTAGGTTGAGGCTATCTGCTACCAGCGCAGCATGTGCTATGCCGCCTGTAGCTACTCCTGCTACACCCTGGATATGGGGAAATTGCCGTTGAATAATCTCGACAAATCCAGCCTGGATTTCTTTCCTGACCTCAGGATAGGAGAGAGTAAGACGGTTATCACAATAGATGGGAGAAGCCTTGCCTGAGCTCCAGATAAATGGAGGATCAATACTTATTTGAACGGCTTTGATTTTTAGTAAATAGGCTGCAATTTTGCGCTGCTTTCCAGGAGTAATTTCATCCTTCATGTCGGCAAAACTATGAAAATTTTTGCACTAAACCTTTGTTTGCACCTCACTTGGAAACACGCCCTCAAAAACCCTCAAAGAACCCTAATATCCTATGTGGATTTGATGAATGACCTGTTTAAAGGAAATATACCAGATTCTCGGACTTTTTACCTCGAAGTCTCTCGTGATGCGTCTACCCTCAAGGAAATCATAGAACTACAGAAAAATGAAGTTTGGCGAAACTTGGATTTGACCATTTGTCTGGTATTCTCTGGAGAATCCGCTTATGAGGGCTTTATCCAGGATTTTCGAGATTACTTTAGCAATGTAGATACCGCAGGAGGCCTCGTAGAGAACGAAAAGGGAGAATACTTAATGATATTACACCGAAAAAGGTGGTCTCTCCCGAAGGGGCAAGTAGAGTGGCGTGAAGATCCTGAGGAAGCAGCCATTCGAGAGGTGAAGGAGGAGACTGGCCTGAAAGAAGTTGAACTCCTAGAGAAAATGGAAAAGACCTACCACACCTTTAGAAAAGGGAGAAAATGGATTTTTAAAACTACCAACTGGTATAAAATGCGGGCAAGCTCTGTAGAACAATTGGTTCCTCAAATGGAGGAACATATAACAGATATTCGCTGGGTAAATGCTGAAACCTGGCCTGAAATAGAACCGAATGCCTTTCCACAGATTAGGTATTTACTAAGTGGGGCATTTTAAGGAAATTGAAAGAAATTCTGCATATTCTTGCTATATAAACTTTCTGCGTATGTCTCGCTTACCCCTTATTAGTTTCATTTTTCTCCTCATGATGACTGGTGCTTGCCAGCAAACTGTTGATGAAAGCCCTTCCTTTAGCTTCACTCCAAAGGAATTGCAGGAAGAACTTTCCGTAGGGATCCTGCACAAATGGTTTCCAGCCGTGGTGGATAGTGCAGATGGAGGATATCTGACCAATTTTTCCACGGACTGGACCATTGAGCAAGAGCAATCCAAGATGATCGTTACCCAGGCTCGTCATTTATGGACAAGTTCACAAGCCGCCCTTCATTTTCCCAAGGAGGGTCGCTACAAATATTCTGCTGACCACGGCTTTCCATTTCTCTGGAAACACATGTGGGATTCTATAAATGGAGGTTTTTACCAATATGTCGACAAACAAGGTAATTTCTCTTCAGGTTCCAATTTCGAAAATACCAAGCGCGCCTATGGCAACGCCTTCGGAATCTATGGCTTAGCCGCCTATTACAAATTGAGTGGAAACAAGGAAGCGTTAGATTTAGCTAAGGAAGCCTTTTATTGGCTAGAGGACCATAGTTACGACGCTACTTATGGAGGGTATTTCGAGGTTTTGTCCCAAACGGGAGCTCCTATACGTCCAAAAGATGCGGAGGAGTACCTCTCTACTCATATAGGCCTGAAAGATTACAATAGCAGCATTCATTTACTCGAGGCCTTTGCTGAGCTCTACCGGCAGGTTCAAGACACACTCCTAGAAAAGAGGCTAAGGCATATGACAGCATTGGTCAGAGATACCTTCACCCATGAGCGAGGCTACCTCAAACTGTATTTTACCCCAGAATGGCAACATATTTCCTATCGAGATTCCAGCGAATCCGTAAGAGAAAAAAATTATGGTACAGACCATGTGTCCCCAGGGCACGATATTGAAACAGCTTTTCTCCTATTAGATGCTGAAGCAGCGCTGGGAAATCCTTCCTATTCCCAAACCTTAGCAGTCGCCAAGCGCCTGGTGGACCATACCTTAGCCACAGGTTTTGATTGGCAGAAAGGAGGGGTATATGAACAACTGTATTATGTACCTGGAGATACCCTTCCTACCTTGATTGACGATCGGAAAAATTGGTGGGCCCAAGCAGAAAGTTTCCATACCCTCATTTTGTTTGCAAGCCTATTTCCACAGGAAGAGAAGTACATTCAGGCAGCGAACCTTCAGTGGGCATACATTGAAGCGCATATTATTGACCCAACCCATAAAGGATGGTACAGCTATGGAGTAGATACCGATCCCTCCCAGGTCCAAAAGCGCAAGGGAAATGCCTGGAAAAGTGCCTACCACAATGGTCGAGCCCTTATGGAGTCTTTGGCACTGTTAGAGACTTTTGAAAAAGCTGAATAACCCCTTCATGGATAATATCTGGGATAATATTGGGGTAAATTGACTCTATGGAACTTTCCCCTAGGAATTCGTATCCCATGCGCTGATACCAGGCATGTAATACATCCTTATGAGGCATGGAGATTTTATGCGATCTTACAATTTCAATTTTCATATGGGAACAACCAAGTTCTAAGGACCTTTCCTCAGCAGCCTGGACGAGCTGCTTGCCTATGCCTAATCCCATATACGCAGGGTCAACCGCAAGCATTCCGAATGTACTTATCCCATCTGTTAGTTTTTCTACGTATACGCCTCCGACAATGACTTCTTTCACCCAAGCACCTAAAAGAGTATGTTTTTCAAATTTTTTTTCAATTTCGCCTGCATTAGTTCGGACGTAATTTTCTCGAAACATGGGGCCTTCCGTCAATGCATATGCCTCATTAATCAATTGGGTAAGCCTATGTAGGTCATTCTCTCCACGAAGGGATTTTGGGCTGAGAAGGGAAATGTCTACAGTGGATTTCATACAAGTAGCCAAGTTTAAGTATTTTATGGGTACAATTTGTGTACAAGACAGAAAAAATAATTTTGTTTGATATCCCCTTTCAGAAAGGGTAAACTTCCACTATGAACCTTGAATACATTACCCTTCATTGGGATACCCTTACAGAAGAACTGAATGGCCCCAAGGAACAATTTTTTCAAGAAATTTTAACCCGATATACGCACAAGGAGAGGGCTTATCATACCCTAGCGCACATTCAATCCCTATTGAAGTTTTTTGATGTTCATCGCGTGTCCCTAGAGCAACCTGTAGCAATACAATTTGCCATTTGGTACCACGATATCGTTTACAAGGTTCACCGAAAGGACAATGAGAAGAGGAGTGCAAAGATAGCCCGCGCGCGCTTACATACACTTGAGGTGGAGGAATCTACTATTGCGTTGACCCATTCATTAATCGTGGCTACCAGAGACCACACGATTCCCGACCAGCGAGATTCCTTCGATTTTCGATTCCTTTTGGACATTGACTTATCCATTTTGGCCTCTGAAAAAGCCCAGTATGGCGAGTATGTCCAACAGATTAGAGAAGAATATAGGATATATCCTGATTTTTTGTACAAAAAAGGGAGAAAGAGCGTGCTCCTTCACTTTCTGCAAAAGAAACGAATCTACCAGACAGAATTATTTCACTCAATGTGGGAAGAAAGAGCAAGAGAAAATTTACAAGTTGAGTTGGATACCTTGTAAGGACCTTGGCAGGATTTCTTTTGCAGATGAATGGGGGTAGGATTTTATTCACTTTATCGAGGAAATTGAAATAATTCAAGTAATTTGCCAGACATTTTGTAGAAAATTTTGCATTCCTTATGTCAAAAATGCCTGTTCCTTCAGTACCTGGAAATCTGGGCTATTATCGCTTTCCCTGTCTATACCGTGATACCCTTATTTTTACAGCGGAAGGCGACCTATGGAAAATGGATCTTTCCCAGCAGATCGCTCACCGACTGACTACCCATCATGGACTTGAGCAATTTGCCCAAATTTCTCCCGACGGACAATGGGTTGCCTTTACAGGGCAATACGATGGGTTCTCTGAAGTTTATCTTATTCCCCTTCAAGGAGGTGTTCCACGGCGACTCACCTATGTAGGCTACGCCAAGGTATTGGGTTGGACAGACGAAAATCATATTCTCTTCACTACTCGGTATTATTCCTTATTGGGAGATCGGCAGCTAGCAATGGTAAACGCTCAGACTCTAAAAGTAGATCTGCTTCCCCTTAGCCAGGCAAGTGAGGGCTACTATGATACAGATAGAACGCTGTACTTCACTCGACTTCCCTTCCAGGGAAGCCATACCAAAAGATATCATGGAGGATCTGTGGAAACCCTATGGAAATTTCCAGAGGGTGCCGAAGAGGCTATCCCCTTAACAGCAGACTATACGGGGACATCTAAAACCCCCATTTTACATAAAAACCGGATATATTTTTTGTCAGACCGAGATGGGACCATGAATATTTGGTCTATGACTAAAAATGGGAAGGGCTTGCGCCAGCATACCCACTCCAGCGGCTGGGACTTGAAGGGATTAAGTAATTGGGAAGGGAAATTCGTATACCAGAAGGGGGCAGACCTGTATGCATGGGAGATTGGTAAAAAAAAGGAGCAGAAAATAGAGATTTTTCTTTCTTCTGACTTTGATCAAAAACGAAAGAAGTGGATAAGAAACCCTATTACTCGAGTCTCTAGTCTGGATATTTCCCCCAGTGGGAAACAACTGGCCTTTACGACCCGAGGGAGAATTTTTGTCGCTCCTACTTCCCAAGGAAGACTCATTGAGATAACCCGCAAGCAAGGCGTCCGATACAGAAGGGCTAAATTTGTAGACGAGAAAACCCTCTCCTTTTTTTCTGATGAATCTGGCGAGGTAGAGCTCTGGGATAGCCCCACAGATAAGCCAGACGTACATCATCAATTGACAGATAATCACAAATCCTTGATGATGTACCAATCCCTAGATCCCAAGGGAAATTGGATTGCCTATGCCAACAAAGATTGGGAATTGTGGGTGTATTCCCGAACATCAAAGGTCAAATTGCTGGTTGACACCTCTCCTCATGGGGGACTTTATTCTCACCGGTGGTCTCCCGATGGTAGATGGTTGTGTTACGTAAAAGAAGGAGAGAATACCCATTCGTATTTAGTAATTTATAATCCGAGTAACCAAAAAAAGCATATCATTACCACCCAGCGGCTAGATTCCTACATGCCTCGATGGAGTCCCGACGGGAAGTGGTTGTACTTTGTTTCCGATAGAGAATTCGATCCGATTGTAAAACATCCTTGGGGCCCAAGGCAGCCGGGGCCTTTTTATGACAGGACCGCAAAAATGTATGCCCTAGCCTTAAGGAAAGGCCTCCGTTTTCCCTTCCAAGAGGGAGATGAACTTCATCATAATAGAATTGAGAAGAAGCCTAAGAAAAATGGAGAAAAGGCTCCTCGGATATCAGTAGAAATTGATTTTGAAGGGCTGATGGGTAGACTGTATGAGGTTCCTGTAGAACCCAGTAATTTTCTGAGTTTGGAGGTCAGTAACGAGTACCTGTTTTGGATGGAGCATCCTGCGAAGGATGCGCCGGAAAGGTCCTTGTACGCCTTGAAGATTGGGAATAACCCCAATATGAATCCTGTGAAATTAGCTTCTGATATTCACTACTTCCTACTAGCCAGAGGCAAAAAGAAATTATTGGTGAAAACAGGTAGATCCGTTCACGTTTTTGAAGCCGATGGAAAGGCGCCTAATTTATCCAAAACCCAGGTCCCTTTGAGTAGGTGGCAGTTCGAGATAGACCCTACTGAGGAGTGGCGACAAATGTTTATCGAAGCTTGGCGCCTAGAACGCGATTATTTCTACGATAGAAACCTGCATGGCCTGGATTGGGATGCACAGCTTGTAAAGCACCTTCCCCTGGTAGACCGAATCGCAGATCGATACGAACTCGATGACCTGCTGGCCCACATGGTGTCCGAACTATCCGCCCTTCATATTTATGTCTATGGAGGAGATAAGCGCATGGGAAGTGAAGCAAATTTTCCAGGTTTTCTGGGGGTTAAATTAGAAAAGGAGGAAGAGGGAAGTGGCTTTTCCATTAAACACATCTACGAATCTGATCCTGACTACCCTGACGAACTAGGTCCTTTAGCTAAACCAGGACTTAACGTCAATATAGGAGATATCATCTGTTCGGTAGATGGAGTGAGTACGGAACAAGCCCATCATATTGGGGAGTTGTTGCTACACAAAGCCCATAAACAGGTTCGCTTGACCCTTCAAGATTCCGAAGATGCCTCAAGGGAACGAGATATTATTATCAAACCCTTTTCCTACTGGGAGGAACGCGAATTAAAGTACCGCGAGTGGATGTATACCCGTAGAAAGCTCGTGGAATCCCAAAGCAACGCGCGTATTGGCTATGTGCACTTGAGTGCGATGGGAGGAGAAAATTATACGGAGTGGATTCGACAGTTCTATCCGGTGTTCCACTTACCAGGGTTAATTCTAGACGTTCGAAACAACGGTGGGGGAAACATTGGGAGTTGGATTTTGGAAAAACTCTTGCGAAAGGCCTGGGCCTTTTTTCAGCCCCGGGTAGGAAAGGCGTATTGGGGTATGCAGTATGCCTTTCGAGGCCATATGGTAGTCATTTGCGATGAAAATACGGCATCCAATGGCGAGTCCTTCGCAGAGGGCTTTCGACGCATGGGCTTAGGGAAAGTCATTGGCAGACGTTCATGGGGAGGGAATATTTGGCTTACTAGTAGCAATTTGTTGGTGGACAGAGGAATCGCTACGGCTGCAGAAATTGGGGTTTATAGCCCAGAAGGAGAGTGGCTCATTGAGGGCCATGGAGTTGAGCCCGATATCGAGGTGGATAATTTTCCCCATGAGTCCTTTATGGGGAAGGACCGACAGCTGGAAGCTGCGATTTCCCATATTCTCGCGCTAATTAAGGAAGATCCTCGTGCGGTACCTCCGCCTCCTCCATATCCTAATAAGCGATTTGCGTATAAAGGGGAGAAGTGAGGAAAAATAAATCCATAACAAAACAACCGATAATGAAACAATCCACTATCCTTGCACTGGCTGGGTTTCCCCTTTTTTTCATAAACTTCGCTGCTCAGGGACAAAGCTTCAACGATTCTTTAGCTATTAAACAGGTCGCACTGGATTATATCGAATCCCAACACAACGTACAGCCTGAACAATTTGAACGCGCGGCCCACCCTAGAATGGTTAAAAGAACTTTTTGGACGGACAAAAAAACAGGAAAGGAATACCTGAGAGAAACCTTTACCGATGCCATGGTGCTACTTGCTGAAACGTATAACCAGGAAGGGGACAAATTTCCTAACAATCCCAAAAAAGAAGTTGTAATACTAGATATTTATGATAAAACGGCTTCCGTAAAACTTATAGCCGATGATTGGATTGATTATATGCACATCGTGAAACTAAATGGGAAATGGCGACTGGTAAATGTATTGTGGCAATTCAATGATTCCAAAGATCATTAGCTTAGCCTTTAACAATTTGAATGATATGAAAGAGCTATTCTTAACGGTCGTTTGTCTTACCTTTTGCGTCAATCTATTGGCCCAAAATATCCATAGGACCGCCTGTAACGGAAATTTGGTAAGATTAGATAGCATGCTAGCAAATAAGGGAATTGATGTGCAGGATGATCGTGGCAGATCGTTATTACATTGGGCGGTAGCATGTAAAAAAAAGGATATATTTGATTTCCTAGTCCAAAAAGGAATAGCGATTAACGGAGT
>JBCCTX010000073.1:0-24750 GCA_039197765.1 Bacteroidota bacterium | reverse complement strand
TATATCCTCTTCTTCAAGCTTTATGTTCTCTCCAAAACTCAGAGCTGCTGCCCCTAAAAAGTGAAGGTGAACCTGGCCAGGCATACGATGATTGGGATACTTAAAATGATGGTACTCTAGGTTAGCTAGGCTATGAACCATATGTTTCTCCCCGGTTTTTATTTCCTTCTCCCAGAGAATTTCCTTTTTCCGAATGATTCTCACCTTGCCTATTATTTCCTGAAAATCTGGATGAATAACCAATTCTGGCCCCATGGAGCAATCCCTAATTTTTGAATGGGCCAAATACAGGTAATTTCGCTGCTCCATCACATGGTCGGAAAATTCATTCGCTGTAGCAAAGCCCACCCTCCAGGGGTTCCCTTCCTCATCGTTTACATACACAGCTAGTAATTCAGATTCCTCCCCCCCATCCTCGCCAAAGTTGGGTACACATAAACTCTCTCCGTGGGCTTTGAGGACACTCCCATTTCCCTTATAAAACCATTCAGGCTGTGTACCGATTTCTCCTGGCTTAGGGCGACCTCCTTGTTGGCCCCACAAATACATACGCATGCTATCCGTTAACTTCTGGGTTTGCTCACTTTCATGCATATGTTGTCGACTTTCTGCGCTCATTTTATGTGTGAGTCCTGTGCCAGAAACCAAACACGCATGGGGGTTGAAAGGATGGTCAAAGGCTGGGAGAAGTGTCCAGTCCGATAAGCCGTAGTAGACCTCATCGTATAGAATGGTCTCGAATGATTTAGCTTCCTCAATTAAGCTCGTAAGCCTTTTCCCACAGGAAATAGCATGGGTCGCCCATTCGTACATGGAAAACAATGAATCTACGAGAATCAATAAAGGTTCCTCAACTATAGCGACCCTTCTTCCTTTTTGAGGATGGCGAATCTGAACTAATCTCATGTGATAGGTTATTGTTGAAAACGGACCAAATCGGTCTCCTTACGTGGGGTAGAAACGGTTTCGCTGTATCGAAGTTCCCCAGTCCTCCCGTCAAAGTACTGAAAGATCACCTGTGGATGTTGATATGCCACCCACCGCTCTTCGCCCAGTTTGAGGGGGTTGTTGTAAACGTTATTTACCTGCACCACACAGTAAAACGGGTGGAGCCTCTCAGGCCTTGGTATATCGTCCAAGATAAAACTTGACCAACGAATATCCATTTTTCTTTTATCAAACTGGTACAACCCATTAGTAGGTCTATTTCCCTCATCAGAAAGGCGGTGATTGACAGAATTATGGGGGCCCGAACAGAATTCCCAGATATGCTCAGTAATCTTTATGGCAAAACTGTTGTGCAAATCGCCTGTGAGGACAAATACGGGTTTTTCCAGATCCTCCCAAAAAGAAATAAGTTTCTCGCGCTCATCGAGGAATACGGTCCAAGACTCATCTTTATTACTAGCCATGGCATAGCCTCCTGCGCCTATATGGGGAATCATAAAGGGTACAGAAGAAAACAAGAAGAAAAAGTCAGCCTCGCTGGACTGCATAGACTCCATCAACCAGTCTTTTTGCTTCTTCCCCAATAACGTCAATCCGGGCTGATCCCTTTGGGCTGTATTGTGGTATTCCCTATGCGTACGGGTATCCAATAGAAAGAAATCGCAATTGCCTATCGAATATTTCGTATAAGACCTCCTGCCAATAGAGTATTTCACCTTTCCATCAGCAGTTGCTGCCGGATAGATTTTGATCCTTTGGGAATCAGTAAATTCAAGGATTTCATACACTCGGGAATTGGGGGCCCCTTGCTCATCCACATCCAATTCCATATCATCGACCCCCGCAGTAGCTGTCCCCCAATGGACGTGTAGATTGGCTATTTCGTCCTTTCGTAGTTGGCTGAAATCCGCTGATGGATCATACAAAATATCTGATCCAGCCTGTAATTCGGCTTCTCCAAAATATACCTCCTGGGTAAAGTCAACAGGATTAGCCCAACCAAGGTAATCGTACCAAGCAGCTATGCCTATGTCTCGAAAGACAGCTCTCCTATCTCTTCTACCAGCAGAGCCTGATCCCCAAATGTCATTGATCAATTCATGGTCATCGAAGGTAAAATAAGACGGAACATGCCGATGCCACTCCATAAGATTTTGCCCCCTGGACATATACGTCTTATAGTTCTCCCAAACTCCAGCAATTGTAGGGGCATGTTTGACTGCAGTAGGAAGTTCTTGAGCTGTTACGTTTTGTTGTTCCATCCAAGAAGTAGCCGGAAAGTCTCTATTTTCCTCATACAGCCAATCCCCATTCATTACAGCAAAATGAACATGGTCCTTTACCTGCTCTAGCATAGTCGTATAAGTAGGTAAGCTATACCCAATTCCATTGGCGGGGTTTTGGCTAGCACACGAACCATACTCAAACTGAAAATTAAATAATCCTTTAGGATTAAAGGTGCTATCTTGGAAAGTGGCACCATCTGGCAAGGTGCGAAACGTGCCCTCTCTTTCGTTTCCCTCAGCGATGACTTTATACGCGTACTTTGTATCTGGCCTTAATCCTGAGAGGGCGATCCAAGAAGCATTGTCATTTTTTAGGGATGTTTCAGCCAAGTGTATCCCATTTTTTGTGTCATCTGTTGATTGGGTTTCCCAGTATTGAACTTGGAAGGCACCGGGCTTGGAGGTACGTGCCCAGATCCGAATGGAATTATGGGTAACATGGCCTAGCATAGGACCATGAGTGATCAGGGTGCTATCCGAACGAGCCAAGGATCCGCCTTGCTGGTTTTCACAGGAAAGCATAAACCAAAGCGGTAAGAAACACAAGAGCAATAAGTAGCTTTTCATACTATTTAAGTCTATTCATACGTCCATTTATACACCCAGGGGTCTCCCGTATTTTGTTGAAAATCTTTCACCTTTGCCATTAGCCTTTCCAAGGTTTTAGTATGAGCAGGATCTTGTGCGAGGTTTGAAGTTTCCCAAGGATCGGCTTCTAGATCGTACAATTCAAATTGGGGTCGTGAGAGAAATTCATCCAAGGGCTTATTACCCAAAGTACTGAGTTTATTCTCCAAGACGCTTTGCCAGGTTTTTGATCGCTGTAGATCCGAAGCAAAAGGGTAATCCAGCCCATGGGCAATGTTCATAATCAGTTTATATTGCCCTTCCCGAATTACCCGCATCGGATAATACATGGTAATTTCATGAAAGGTGTGAGAGGCGTAGACTTCGGTACGGGTCATTTTCTTTCCTTCCAAAGCAGGCTTTATAGAAACTCCATGATATTCTGCTGCCTTCGGCATTGCATCGGCAATGTCCAGTACGGTCGGCGCTAAATCCGTCCAACTAAACAGAAGATCTGAAGTCTGGGGAATTTTTTGGCCCGGCATTTTGATAATACAAGGCAGTTGCATGCCCGCTTCGTATAGGGTGGTTTTGGCTCCGGGAAAAGCCATCCCATTATCTGAGAGGTAGAGAATCAACGTGTTGTCATATTTACCAGCATTTTTAAGGTATTCGATGAGTTTTCCCACCCCTTGGTCGAGCCGAGAAATAGATTGGTAATACTGCGCTATTTCGGCTCTTGTTTCGGGAGTGTTTGGTAGAAAAGGTGGAACGATAACCTCATCTATCGCATAGGTAACCTCTTCAACTCCAGGATAGCTTTCTGGCACATTTCCAAATCGATCTGGTTGATAAGGTAACTCTTCTGCAAAGCCTCCTCCCCTATGAGGATCGGAAAAACAGAAGTATAGAAAAAAAGGATCTGGGGAATCTTTGCTGACAAACTCTTTACAAGAATTTGCCATTTCCACAGCGCTCCTTGAATTAGCCTTGAATCTTTCTTGGAAAAAAAATACCTGCTCAGAAGCTACGTGGTATTTACCTATATGAGCCGTTCGATACCCTACTTTCTGTAAGGAAACAGGCAAACTTTCAATCTCTTTAAAAGCAGCAAAATGATGGTAGGCATGCTGATGTCCATACTGGCCGTTGGCGTGATTGTGTTTACCGGAAAGTATGACCGACCTACTGGCACTACAACTCGCAGTGGTACAAAATGCCCGATCCATACGCGTTGCAGTCTTTGCCAATTCATCTAGATGAGGGGTCTGAATGACAGGATTCCCATAGCAACCCAAGGCATCCTTCCCGTGGTCATCCGCAACAAATAAGACTATATTGGGTCTTGGTGAAGGTTCCCGTTCCTTTGATGACTGCTCAGAATTACGGGATGAAAAGCCCCCTCCGAGCATAAACAAAAAAAGCGTTGCAATAAACAGATATTTCTTTGACACCATATGTATGAAAATTCTTACTGAATATGTGCGTTAAAAATAGAATATCACACCTTTGCCTCATATTCATCAAGCTTTAACCCAAATTAATTACCTGGAACGCATATGGTTGCCCATTTGTCCAATTATCTGGTAGATATGGTCAATAAAGACCTTAGGGCTATCTGATATTGTGGGAACCTATTTCTCAATAGAGGTTAAAAGTGCTATTTTCTTCAAATGCCTCTTCCTGGAAGCGAAATAAATAAGCCCCTTTCTTTGAATGGGCTTTATCTTTCTCATCTAACTTCTCAAGGATGTTTAAGGACTGAATCTTTTTGCGGAAGTTTCGTTTGTCAATAGGTTCATTCAAAATGGCTTCATATAAAGCCTGAAGCTGAGGCAAGGTAAACTTCGGGGGAAGTAGATTGAATCCAATGGGCTCTGTTTTGACCTTCTGTCTGAGTTTTTCGATTGCCTTCTCCACCATTTCCAGGTGGTCAAATATCATCTCAGGAAGATCATAGAGAGAGAACCATTGCGCGTTATTGTGTTCTACTAAGCGCTTGTTATAAGTGGCTTTTCGTATGAGAGCGTAATAAGCAACGGAGATGACCCTACCTCCCGGATCACGGGTAACTTTTCCAAAGGTATTGACCTGCTCCATATATATGTCGTCCAGGCCAGTAAGCTGCTGGAGAACCCTAGAAGCCGCAACATCAAGATCTTCTTCTTCTTGGACAAAACCTCCCATCAAAGACCACTTTCCCTTTTCAGGCTCGAAACCCCTATGGATTAACAGCAATTCTAATTGATTGTCGTGGAAGCCGAATATGATGCAGTCTACGGCTACAGGTATACAGGATATACTGTTGTATGTATTGGGAAGACTTGAATTCATATTGCCCAAAACGACTAAAGATAACTTGCGGGAAGTTGTTACCAATATATAAAAAAAATTAATGAAGTGTATTTTGAACACTTAAAATTTTTTCCTAGATTCAATAAGTGTATAATAAACACTTATAATATTTTTGCTCTATGACTTAACCTCGAAAACCTACTACTACATCATGACTACTACTAGGAATCAGTCCATCTATTCCATCCTCTTCCTGCTATTTCTTACTGTAGCAGAGATGATGGCCCAAGAAATCCCCTACCAATTCAGAAGGCTAGGTATTGAAGAGGGATTGCTACACACAGATGCAACGAGTATCATCCAGGATGACAAAGGGTTTATTTGGGCAGGTACCTTTGCAGGCCTGCAACGCTTTGATGGTCATTCGTTCAAGTCCTTTATCAATGAAGAATCTTCTCTCAATCAGGTTTACAATAACCGGATACACAAAATCATTCCTGGAAAAGGAGGAAAAATATGGCTATTAACAGAAGGGGGAATAAAGTGCTTCGATTCCGTAGAGGAGCAGTTTCTTTCTCAGATAGCCGAAGCATTCAGCTTTACAGATACACGTAAAAACAACATTAGAACGATCCATGAAGATACCTATGGCAATCTGTACATAGGGGGAATGAATGGGGTATATGTATATTATTTAACGGAAGAAGGGGAGGTTCTTGAAAGAGCCAAACAACCTCTTATCCAGGCTTCTGTAAGACATATCTTTGAAGATAAACAAGGAAGCATCTGGTTTATAGGCCTTAATGGACTATATCGATTAAAAGCTCCTTTGGAAAAAAGCTTTCAAGTCGACTTTTGGGAAGTAAAATCCAGATCCTTCCAGGATAAACTCTCTCTGAGTTGCGCCAATTTAGACCCAAATGGAAATCTTCTTTTAGGGACCCATGGAGGATTCCTCAAAATAGAAAAGGAATCTTGGGACAAAGCCCAAAATCCAGGGGTTCTTGAGGCTACCTACGTCAAAATTCCTTTCGATGAATTCCCCCAACTCAATAGAACCTCGAACTCCCAGCAAAATGTACACTCCATAATTGTAGACAAGCAGAATTCGTATTGGATAGGAACCTGGAGTGGCTTAATCAAGGTAAGCACAATTGCTGAAGGAGGTTACACTTTTCAATGCTTCCAACACTTGAGGCATGATCCTAATAGCATAAGCTCCAATAAAATATCTTCTCTTTTTCTTGACCATTCACAAACTGGCTTATGGGTAGGCTTATGGGGGGGAGGAATAAATTATGTGGACCTGGATCAAAAGCGATTTTACTTACTAAAAGACAATCCCTTAACTCCTGAAAAAGGCCTCACAGATTGCTTCATTAGGGCTATTTATGGGGTCAATAAAAATGAGTTGTGGATTGGGACTAGAGAGTCAGGGCTCAATTACTACCATATGTCAAAAGGGGAATTTAGGCACTTTCGACATGAAGCGGGAAATCCACATAGTATTGACAGCGATAGAATTAAATCCATCGCCCAAGATACGAAAGGTAGACTTTGGATAGGAACCATTAAAGGGTTAAACCTATACGACCCTCAAAAAAATATATTCAGGCATATTCACCTTGGAAATTCCACATTTAGTGAAAATGAGAACTACAACATTTACTCCATCGGTATAGACAAATTTGGGCAAATTTGGGCAGGATCTTGGGTTCTAGGCCTGTTTAGGATCAAAGAAATTGAAAAGGATAGCTTTGAAGTCAAGCATGTAGATCGTTCTCTTTTCACAAATGGGGAAACTAGCTCCAACAAGATCAGTTTTATTTTATCCGATTCCATAAGGCCGGAAATTCTTGTAAGTACCAACAAGGGCCTAGACCATCTATTTCTCGATCAAATGGGAGAAATCACTGAGATCCGCCATTACAGAGGCCAGGAAAATAGGGTAAATGGCTTAAGTTCAGATTTCATCTGGCCCACCGTTCGTATGAATGATAGCACCATTTGGTTGGGTACATTAGGAGGAGGGCTGAATAAACTCACCCTTAAAACTCCTTATGTTCCTGGAGAGATAAATTACCATGCGCGTTCTTTCACTGTAAGCCAAGGAGCTCCTTCCAACGATATTGAAAGTTTATTGGCAGACGCGCAAGGTAATTTGTGGTTGGGGGGTAAAGGACTTTCTAAATTCAATCCTAGGACAGAGGAGTTCACCCATTTTGACAAAAAGGACGGTTTACAGGGAAACAGTTTTAAGGTAGGAGCTTCCTTCAAAGAGGAAGATGGACGCTTATATTTCGGGGGTACTGAAGGCATCACCTACTTTTACCCCAATCAAATCAAGAAAAGAATGTATCAAGCCCCTATTGCATTTACCAAACTTACGGTAAACAACCAAAATATTGGGGTAAACCAGAAAGTTAATGGCTGGGAGATTCTTCCCAAAGGCTTAGCCCATATCCAAGAAATTGAATTGAACCATCTTCAAAGTAGTTTTACCCTCCATTTTTCTAGTTTACACTTTGCAAATCCCCAGAAGTGTAGGTACAGGTATATGCTTGAAGGGTTCAACGAAAAGTGGGTAGATGTTCCTGGGGACCAACCTTCGGCAACATTTTCTAACCTAGCATATGGGACGTATACCCTTAAGGTTTTGGCTACCAATAGTGATGGCCTTTGGATGAATCGAGAACACACTCTCGTCTTACACATGTTACCTCCATGGTATAAGACCCCTCTTGCTAAAGTTGCCTATTTTCTCATTTTCACCTTTTTGATCAGTGCCATTCTGTTTTATTTATTCCATTGGAACCAACTGAAAAAGAACCTTACACTAGCCCAAATCGAGAAGGAAAAGCGAGAGGAAATACACCAACTCAAACTACAATTCTTTACAAATATTTCCCATGAGTTTCGGACCCCTCTTAGCATGATTTGCTTACTTGTAGAAAAATTATTTTCACGAAAAGAACTGGATTTGAGGAATAAAAAAGACTTGAATTTGATTCAAGTAAATGTCAACCGAATGTTAGGGCTGGTAAACGAGTTAATGGATTTTCGAAAGGTGGAAAGCGGAAGAATGAGCCTTAGGGTAAAGGAGGACAATGTGTGTCAATTTGTAAGGGAGGTAAGTGAGCAATTTGAGGCTTGGCAAAGTGAGAAAGAGATAGAATTGACGGTAGAAACATGTGAGGAATACAATTCGCATTGGTTTGATAAAAATATTATTGAAAAAATTCTATTCAACCTACTTTCTAATTCCTTTAAATATACCGAGAAGAAAGGTCGGATTTCACTTCAAACAGGAACAAGCGAGTCCCTTCAACAATTGGAATCTGAATTTGCCTACACATTTCACCTTGGAGAAGCAGGGTTAAGCACCCAATATGCATGGATACGGATTCGGGATAATGGGGTAGGTATTTCAGCCGATTCAATTAGTCACATATTTGATCGATACTTCAGAATAGAGGATAGTCAGTCGGACCCTCACTTAGGGTCAGGCGTTGGGTTGGCATTGGTTAAGAGTTTGGTCCTTCTTCACAAAGGAGAGATCACCGTACACAGTGAGCGAAACAGAGGAACGGAATTCCTGATTCAGATTCCTGTAGATAAAGCCTGCTATACATCTAGAGAACAGGAAACTTCTTCCATTTGGCCTATATCAAAGGAGGTAAACTTAGGAATGGTCGAGCAGCAAAACGAGCAAGGAATTGCTTCTGATTTAATCTCCACCTTACCCGTAAATGGTGTCGAGCCTCCAAGGGAAAAACTCCTCATCCTTGAGGACAATTTGGAGATGCAGGGATTTCTGGAGAATTATTTTTCAGATACCTATGAGGTTCGGGTAGCTCAAAATGGTCAAGAGGGATTGGCTATATGTGACGAATTCCTACCTACTGCAATTATTTCAGACCTCATGATGCCCCATATGAATGGCCATGAATTTTGCAGGAACATCAAGCAAAATCTCAAAAGCAGCCATATTCCTATTATTCTCCTTACCGCCAAAACTGGTACCGATACCCACTTACAGGGAATCGAATCGGGTGCAGATTTATACCTTTCCAAGCCTTTCAGTTTAAAACTACTTGGTCTCCATGTGGAAAAGTTAATTAACCGCCAAAAGCTACTGAAAGAGAAGTACCAAAAGGATCTATTTGTCGAAGCACACGAATTGGTTCATTCCCAGCGCGATCGGGAATTCATGCATAAATTGACCCAGGCGGTAGAAGCGAATTTGGATAACATCCACCTGGATGTATCTCTCCTTTGTAAAGAAATAGGCATGAGTCGGACGAATCTATACAACAAAATTAAAAATGTAACAGGCCAATCAATCGGGGAGTTCATCCGTAGAAAACGCCTTAGACACGCAGCCCATATTTTGACTACCGAATATGTGCCTATCGTGGAAGTAATGGAACGAATAGGGCTAAGGAGCCAATCCTACTTTACCAAATCTTTCAAAAAAGAGTTTGGACTTACGCCTTCTCAATTTCTACAAAAAATAGAAAAAGAAAAGCTTGAATTCGGAAAGGCCTTCATTGCCGAGAGATCTGTGATCTGAGAGGATTTGGTTCATTCAATTGGGTAACCATTTCCTATGCAGTTAGGGATTCTTCTCTTTCAGCTTGGGATTTGGTTACTTTTCTGCCCATTTTTCCTATACCCTTAAGGATTTTTCTTACCCCTTGTTACAAGTTAGGGATTACATTTTCCGTATCAAGGCTACCCAATCCTCTTTATCCCGTTTAGGAGGGTTACCAATGGAAATAATTTTTCCCGAACTGATTTTCTTTTTGCTACCCTTTTGGAGTTCCCCTCCTGTTCGGGGATTGTACCAGTCAATTTCAAACTTTCCTTCGTCGGCAGATAAATCTATTTCACAGCTCTCCGCATATCCCAAATAGACCAGGTAGAGTTCTCCTTTCTTACCCAAGCAATATTTGCCATTGCCTCCATCTTTGTTCCCAATCAAAACATCCATGTTTTCCATTTCCCAAAAAGGAACCTCAAATCGATCGAAAAACGCCAAGGCAATTGCTGCATATTCCCAACTTTTATCCCTACTTCTAAAATCTTCGCATAACAGATCATTCTCTGGCAATCGATACCCGAAGTAGTACTCTACTCCTGCTCCTCCAGCCATTAGGTTGCCCCAAAGGGTCTGCTTTCTGATATCATGCAAATCGTATTCGATAGAGTTAGAATCAAAACCTTGGTAACCTGGGTCAGGAGGAACACCGAGTTGGGCGGCATTTTGTTCATCATTACAAATCACCAGAGGCTTCCCACTATCCTGAGTTGCCTTTACCCATCTCAGGGTTCGTTCGTGTACTTTATTCCAGGGATTTTGAAGGGATAGGCCTTTCAGTTCCGATTGGCTTCCCAACAAAGCGGGATAAACATTTTCCTGTTGGTTAGGGTAGGTGTGTAAAACTACCGGGTTGCCATAAGGATCAATTTTTGCAAAATATGCCGCCATATCCTGCCGCTGTTCTGTACTTTGAGTATTCTCTTCCCCTAAGTTCCAATTCAGTCCCAGGAGGTATCCAAATCGGGCAACCAACTCCCTGTAGTACAGCCTACGCTGTGGGCCCAGTTCTCCTCCATCCAGCGATTCCATGACCTTTCCAACGAAATTTTTCCCTCTTTTATGGTCGTCATTTTCTGTTTCTTGGGTTTTGAAATGTACATATAAACCCTTGGACTGCCCATGGTCAAATACGATTTGCCATTGGTCGAGCTTGGAACAATCGTAGTGGTATTTACTATTTCGCTCAACAAATGGCCATACATTGTCGCCGTCTCCTCCAGCGTTATAGGTTAAAAAGGAAAAAGAATTTACTCCTTTACTTGCCAAATAGTTGAGTGCGCCTATCAAACCCTTACCCTTGTCCTCCTGCCAAATGGGATTTCCTTCTTCCCAGTCTTGGACATGTGGTTCCCAGCTTTTCAATTCCCGCTTTAACGTATAGGTACCGTCGAAATCCTCGTAGGCAAGTAAGGTCTCAGGGGCATCTGCACCAGCTTTAAGGAAAAATTCCTTGCTACCCTGATGTTGGTAGTGGTGCTTTCCAACATAGGATAGCCTTCCTTTTGCTCGGAAATCCCTTCCCGTTTTATCACTTTTTTCAACGCGGAAGCTTCCTGTTGTACCATGGTATGGAGCAACTTCCACTGCCCAAGGTACTTCTTGGACCGCAACCTGCGCACCCTTGTTGAAGCGAATTTCATATTGCCATAACCCTGTTTTATCTGGAGAAAAATGCACCTTCCATACATTACCTTCCTTTGCAGAGCTTTCGGCAGCGTTTCCATCTGCCGCAAAATAACCAGGAACCGTATAGCTAGGACTTCCTGATTCATGCGTAAATACAGCAGTGAAGTTATAATCCAAAAAGGGATTGGGCTCTGTATCTGTCTCTTGAGCAAAAGGCCCTTGTAGGTTGAGGGTCACCTTGTGCCACTGTTTCAGATCTCCAGACAACGTAACACTCCCATCTCCATCTAATGCATACAGGCTAGGCAATGCCCCAGACTTGAGCATAGATTCTGGCCCACTATTTTGCTGAGGTCGATACTCTGGGTCTTTGGCCAGGATAAATTTATCAAACTCAAATCCATCCTCCCGCATACTAAACTGGAGCTCGTGGGGACCTGGTGTATTGATATCTAGGTAAATCTCCATTGGTACTCCCGTATGTACTTCCTTTGTGCGCTGCTTATTGTTCCAAAACCATTTATTTTTGGCTGTCCATTGCATGCGTTGCCCGTGTTCAGGCCATGTGTCATCTATCCCAACATGGATTCCGTTATCCTCCGTCCCTGTAGAGTGTGTTCTCACCCAGACGTAGTACCTTCCAGGATTATGGATATAGACCTTATAGTGCAGGATGGCCATTTTCCCCGCTTTGTTCATAAAATTGGTTCCTGCGATCAATTTGTCATCATGGGTCGTTCGAGTATCCGGAAGGATTTCTACATAAGCCTGGTTACTGGCGCCCAAAATATGGGGCTCATCTGGGTCCATTGCAAATTCCGGTAAGGCTTGGGCATGAGTTACATACCACTTTCGGGTTGTGTCCAATGTTTGTTTGTAGAAATGCTCCGCTTCTACTGCTAGCATTCCATTCACTTCTTCAAAAACCACTTTCTCGGATACCAAAGGCTTGGATAAGTCGCGCTCTTGGGCAGATCCACACAATCCACTCAGGACAAAAAGTAGCAAACTAAACGTATACTTTCTGTGAGGTACAGACGTAAATGGGTTAAAATTTGGTTTCAGCATTGGATTCGGATGAGAATAACTTGATTAAGGGATGAGGCTGATGGGCTTCTTGCATTCTTCCTTCTAGTTTTTCCACAATTTCCGGATGCTGGTCCATTACATTTTGAGTTTCTCCCAAGTCAGACTTGAGGTTATATAGCTCTTTGACCAGTGGGCTTTCCGGATCTCTTACATTGAGTTTCACATATTTCCAGTCTCCTTCTCTTACAGCTTGTCTGCCTCCTAATTCATAAAATTCCCAATAGAGATAATCGTGTACCTTCTGCTCGTCATTATCTCCTAGTAAGCTAGGGAGAAAGGAAATCCCATCTATTCCTTCAGGAGTTTCTGTACCTGCAATGTCGCAAAAAGTTGGGAGAACATCCCAAAAAGCACACATGTGATTACTACTGGTGCCTCCAGGAATTTTCCCAGGCCATCGGGCCATCATGGGAACGCGTATTCCACCCTCATACAAGTCCCGCTTGGTACCTCTCAATTCCCCATTACTATTGAAGAAATCCGCTTTATGGCCTCCTTCCTCATGGGGTCCATTATCACTTGCGAAAACGATAAGGGTATTATCATCCAAGCCTAATTCGACTACCTTGGCCATTACTTTTCCCACAGTCTCGTCGATCATTTCTATCATTCTAGCAAAGCCTTTCTCTGGATTAGGCCATTCTTTATCTTCAAATTGCCCATAACCTGGCACCTCCATCCCATCTTTTAGGTAATATCCCGCCTCATTATTGGCATGAGGCATATTCAAAGCCAGGTACAGGAAAAAGGGCTGGTCCTTTTTTTCTTCAATAAAGTCAAGTGCGTCTTTTTCGAATTCGTACAATACATAGGTTCCTTTTTCTTGAGCTACGCCAGTTCCTTCCAGCATATTTGCTGGATAAGGATGAGACCTATCTGTCTTATTTCCTGGAAGCGTAACCTTCTCGCCATTTCTGTACAAAAATTCTGGATAGAAATTGTGTGCATGCCACATATTGATGTATCCATATGCATGGTCAAAGCCATTTCTCAGGGGGTCATCAGGCGGAGGGGGATGCCCAACACCCCACTTTCCAATTATAGCACTTGCATAGCCTTGAGGTTTGAGCGCTTCTGGAAGCGTAACCTCGTCATCCAATAGAAGTTGTCCATCTGGTTTGTTACCTCTCACCGAAGACCGGCCGGGTTGCTTACCGGTCAAAAGCGATGCACGAGAAGGGGCGCAGACCGTAGCGCCTGCATAATGCTGAGTGAATTTGATCCCCTCAGTAGCAAGCCGGTCAATATTCGGGGTACTAAGTACCTTTTGTCCATAGCTACTCAGATCGCCATATCCCATATCATCCGCCAAAATATAAATGATATTGGGTGGATCATCGGATTCATTTGAATGGGGTTGTTCTGTTTGTGGGTTGGAATTACATGCCCCCAAGAAGAGTAGCATACATAAATATGCTGGGAGAATAGTAGTAGAATTAAGCATAGTTTAGATAAAAATTCTTCAGAAGAATAAAAAATTGGCAAAAATTAACTCACCTTGCATCAGCTACACTAGTAAGCCTGTATAAACCAGCCCCATGCGCCGGGAGTTTCGCGGCAAACTCCTTTTCATATTTCCCCACATCTTTTTTCTCCCACAGGTCCCGTACCAGATAGGAATCCCTCAGATATTCAAGTTCAAAATTAAAGGTTATCCACTTGTCTTCCTCAGAAAGGTTAAAAAGTCCTAGGTATCTATCCCCTGTTTGGGGGTCTGTCGCAACCCAGAAGGCTTCGGTATCGCTTTTAAATACTTGCCGATTATCTGTACTTGCCTGATTTATAGCGAGCACCTCTTCATTTTGCAAAAATTTAATGATTTCCTCGGGAGTAGATAGTAGATCCCCTCCTATCATCAAAGGAGACCTTGCAATGCTCCATAGGCTCATTAGCGTGTAGTGTTCAGGAATGGTGAAATGAGACATGCGATCTGGTCCATGGGGTCGATTGTTCAGCGAAATATGTCCAATGGGTAGCATATCTGCATCTGGCCAGTGGTTGGTTTGACTATGCGGCGACCAGGCATTCATTAGATCAAAATTATGGAGTAATTTATCCCAATCATCCCAAAAATCGGCGGATATCCTCCACATATTTGCATACTCAGATAAGTGATTGGCTTGGGAAAGCGGAGCTTCCCCGCAAGAAAGACTCAATACCATTGGCCTGCCACTGTTTTGGATGGCCTTGTGCATCATTTCGATCTCTCCTTTGTGGTAATCTCTAAACATCATATCATCGGCCTTTACGAAGTCCACCTCCCATTCTGCATATAATTTAAATAAGGAGTTGTAATATGCCTGTGCACCCTCCTTGGTAGGGTCTACTCCAAACATATGGTTACACCACCTACACGTATCCCAAGGTTCTCCTATGTGTTGTGCAAATAGTTCACTTCCCAAGATGGGACGATTTTCTTGATAGGCCATCCTATGGATTCCCCGCATAATATGGATACCAAACTTTAACCCTTTGCTGTGAACATAACCGGCGATAGGCTTAAATCCCTTTCCATCAGCAGCGGAAGGGAATCGCTCTACCGCAGGTAATAGGCGTCCATATTCATCCATCGTGATGTATTCAGGATGCAGAGGAGATCCATCTCCTTCGTATCGAATGTTCGGATGTCCAAACCTACGAGGGGTATCCCAATTACCAGGTTCAGGGTGCCACCAAATATAGTCGATTACTGCATATTCCCATCCATAGGGTTTGAGGTGTTCAGCCATAAAGTCAACGGTCGCTTTAAATTCCTCTTCGTTTATACGACAATCGTAAGCATCGAAACTATTCCAGCCCATTGGGGGGGTAGGAGCCACTATTTCTTCAGCCACATAGAGAACATCCCTTTCTGTTGATGCGGTTGCGGAAGGGCTCTGACAGGCACTATACCATCCAATAGCGCTTACCAGCATACATATTCCTACTATTTTTTTCATGTCTTTTACCTTAAGCATTGTGTATGACGTTATTTCGTTTTCCAGCTATTATCGTCCTCTCCTATTGCAGGATGGATATTCTGAGGAATCCATTTAGCGTGTTCTTTTTTAACTGCCTCATATGCTCGATCTCCCGCGAGGTTGTGCCACTCCATAGGATCGGTATCGTGGTCATACAGTTCCTCCGTTCCATCTTCATACCGAATATACCTAAATTGCTCAGACCTTACGGTGTGCCGTCCGGGTTGTAAACTCGTCAAGGCAGGCCGTTCTCTGGAGGCCCTAGGGTCCTTTAACATAGGGACCAGACTCAGCCCTTCTACCTTTTCATTCTGGGGAAGTCCACAAAGCTCCGTCAGGGTTGGGTACAGGTCCAGTAGACTAACGGTTCGTTTGCTGGGTTGTCCATTTTCTGTCATTCCGGGAACTTTGATGAGTAAAGGCACTCGAACTGCTTCCTCCCAAAGGGTGAATTTCCGATAGTGCAGCTTCTCTGCGAGGTGCCAGCCATGATCTCCCCATAAAACCACAATGGTATTATCTTTATGCGGACTGTTGTCTAGGGCATCCAAAATGATGCCCAGGCAATCGTCTGCATATTTTATACTTGCTAAATAGGCTTGAACGGCTTCTTTGAATTTTCCGTATTCTTTTACGCGTTGGTAATCACTCCTCTCTTTAAGGCCTGATGAAATCTGAATGCCCACAGGAGGAATGTCGTTCAGATCGTCCACCTTGACATCAGGTAAAATGATATGCTCTAGCGGGAATTGTTCCAGGTAGCCTTCTGGGACATACCAAGGGAGATGAGGCCGAAATAATCCGGCAGCAACAAAAAAAGGCTTGTCATGTGCTTTGGAAAGCTGCTCTGCAGCAAACTGGGCGATATGATAATCACTGGTTTCTTCTAATTCTACCTTCAAACTCCCCCAGTCGAAGTTTCTTTGACGTTTTGCGTCTGCTGGCATACCAGAAGCCAATTGATTCTCTGAAAAATCGGGGTGCTTTCCCATGCGGTTTCCACTGGGAGGCTCAAATTTGTCCCATTGATCTGGCTCAGCCCACTTGCCATCCTGGTGATGAAAGAGTTTACCCTTTGCTGCTGTGTAGTAGCCGTGTTGCGAAAAGTATTTAGGAAGGGTTATGGCGCTATTGCGAATAGCTTCACTATCCCACATGTAGTTGGGATTGTGGTAAATACCTGTTGTAGTAGCGTGCATTCCCGTCATGATAGCAACGCGAGAGGGATTACAAGCAGGAACGGCACAGTACGCTCGTTCAAAGATCCGACTTTCGGCCGCTAGGCGATCTAAATTGGGAGTTTTTGCTTGGGGATGGCCCTTTAAAAAGCCCGTCCAGTCATTGAGGTCATCAATGGCGATGAATAAGACGTTGAAAGGTTTTGAAGATTCCTCTACAGGACCTGAATGGCTACAAGCAACAAGTATTAGCATTCCAAGGAAGAAAAATGGATACTGGATCTGAATACTCGAGTAAAATTTCTTATAGGGAAATAGATGTATATTGGTAGCCACAGTAAGCATCATTAAAAGGTCCTCTGGTCAAAAGTACCTGCAAAAACTAAACTTAGGTATCTCAATTGTCCTGATTTCATGTTCGATCAGCCAAAAGGGAGATTTTCCTGCGTAGGTGTATCGCGAAAGTCTGGGTATTAAGATATGGAAGTAAGAGCCAACAATAAAGACGCATGGGCCGCTAATTCCCACGAAAATTCCCCGCCTACCTTGTAAGCATTCTTATTCCATAGATCCTTTACCTGAAATGCCCCCTCCAATTGTAATTCAGAAGCTAATAACCTTACAGACTGGGCCCTATCGGACAAGTTAAACACAGCTAAATATTTTTGGCCATTTTCCCTAGAGTCAGCTGCCCATATGACGAGATCCTCTCGATTGTAGACTTCCCGGCTATTTACTCCCGCTTGATTGACTGCCAAAACTTCCGAATCGGTAATGAGTTTGATAGCAAGTTCATCACTTTCAGGGAAATGCCCTCCAAACATGAGGGGAGATTGAAAAATACACCACAGGTTTATAAGGGTATATTGTTCCTCCTCTGTGAAATTGGTTTGGCGAGCTTTCCCAATTTCTCCTCGAATACCTATTTTCCCTAGCGGAAGCATATCTGCATCTGGCCAATGTCCAGTCTTTTTCCGCATGGCCCAAGCCGCACATCTGGGGAATTGGCGCTTTAGCGCTTCCCAGTCATCCCAAAAATCGCAGGAGATCCTCCACATATGTGCATGGCGACTGAGGTGATTCGCATCTCCTAGATAAGCTGCACCTGGAGAAAGGCTTAAAACCATAGGACGCTTTACTTTGCTCATTGCAAGGCTCAGAGCTTCTACTTCATCTACTCGATAAGGTGAAATGAGCCCATCTCCGTCCCAAAAGCCCATATCATCCGCTTTGATAAAATCCACCTCCCAAGACTCGTACAGTTTCAAAAGGGAATCGTAATAGGCCTGGCCACCAGCTCTCAAGGTATTAATGCCGTACATACTGTTGTACCACAAACACATGTCATCCTTATTCGCAATGTCCCCTGCTCTTTCCGTGCTACCCAGTATAGGGGTATTGGTCTCGGCAGCGATCCAAGGAATCCCTCGCATAATATGAATGCCAAACTTAAGCCCCAACCCATGGATGTAGTCTGCCAAGGGCTTGAATCCTCGGCCACCTGCAGAGGAAGGAAATCTATTTTCTGTTGGGATCAATCGCCCAAATTCGTCAATGTTCATGGGGATATTGGGCGCTTTGTAAGTATCCTTGTCTGCATCTGGAGCATACCACCCTAAATCCACTACTACAAATTCCCATCCAAATTCCTTCAGATGTGTTGCCATGAAGTAGGCATTTTCCTTAACCTCTTCTTCATTTACATTGGGCCCAAAGCAATCCCAACTATTCCATCCCATTGGAGGTCGCTTTGCTAAATCAGGATTTATAATCTGTTTCATAGGGTAATAGTAGATGATTGAAAATAACTCGAGAATAGCCAAATAATGAAAAGGAGTAAGCCAATGCTTAAGGACCACCAAAGGGCTATCTTATTATACCATCGGTTTCCCAGGCCTTCCTTCAGGGTATCAGACCGAATGGAAAAGCTGAGAGCCTCATCTTTGAGGCTTTTATTGGTACCTGTAACAAGGGCGAATACACAGCATATTAGCATAGAAAATATCCAGGTAATCAGGGCCTGATTGGCAAAAGGCTTGATTATATTGGCAAAATCAGAGTCTACCTCTGCAAGGGGGCCAAATTCCAGGAATTTTAAAAACCCTGCCATCGCAAATCCTCCAATAACTGTTACAAGTGCATCTTTACCTTTCACGCGTTTCCACAATACCCCCAATAAGAATATTGCGGAAAAGGGTGGGGCTATAAACGTGTACAAGGCTTGAATAAGAATAAATAAATTTACTTGGGTGGCTGTAGCCAAAACGATGGCAAACAAAATCGAAATGCCTAGGATAAGGCTCCCTGAAACCCTACCCGTGCGAACATAGTGGCTTTCTTGTTCATCCTTGACCCAGTATACCCTGTAAATATCCATGGTAAATAGCGTAGAAGTAGAATTGAGAACTGCCGAGACGGTAGACTGTATGGCTCCGAAAAGGGCAGCAAGTAAAATTCCTTTTAAAAAACTGGGTACCAATTCATTGATCATCAAGATATAGGTCTTATTTACCTCATCGCTCATAAGTGCCCAATCTCCACTACCCAAAAATTCTGGTCGCATGGCAAAGTAAATGAGACCGGGGATCACGACTACTACAGGTAAAATGAGCTTATAAAAGCCTGCAAGGACTATCCCGGCTCTGGCGTGGTACATATCCTTCGCAGCAAATACTTTTTGGATCATAGTTTGGTTGATGACGGTGTACCACAATCCAATGTAAAAGAAACTAAAAACCCAATGCGTCCAGGGGTTGGAATAGTGCGTAAGAGGTTGAAGGACAGAAAGTCTATTGTAAGCTGCTCCGGATTCGGCTCCTTTTAGAATATTGGGTACCTGTTCTGATATCCAACGCGCTGCCCAGGGTTTTTGTCCTAGGTTGACTCGAACCATTTCTTGAAATCCTTCTACAATTCCCTGCCCCTGTCCCAAATGAAGCAGCCCAAGGAAGGTTACACTCAAGCCCCCAATTATCATAATAACAATCGTGAGCATATCCATAAATGCCACTGACCTCAATCCTCCCCAAATTGCCCATATACCTGTTGTTATCCCAATAATTACGCAAGCCAGAATCCCATTGAATCCAAAAAACTCACTTAGAATTAAGCTGCCGCCATAGATCACGGGTCCCATAAAGGCAAAAATATTGGCCAGAATAGACATAACAGAGAAAATCAGCCTTAGTTGAGAATTGAAGCGCTTTTCCAAGAACTCTGGAGCGGTGAGAACGTTGGAGCTAAGTAAAAAAGGAATGAATAACCAAATCAAAAAGGCAAAGGCAATCAAGGTACTCCACTCTCCTGTTGCTACACAGATCCCATAAATTACAGCTGCCCCAATTAAGCCAATAAAATGTTCCGTACTGATATTTGCGGCGATGTAAGAACTACCCACTACATACCATGGAAGACTCTTCCCTGCCAAAAAATAGTCTGATGAATTTTCTTTTTTCTTTTTGCCATATAGATACCCAATTAGGCTCAAGCATAAAAAATAGAGGCAAAAGGCTAGGTAATCGAGTGTATCTAGTTGAAACCTATTCTCCATTCTTAGGGCCTTAGTGGTGTAAATATCTCTCCATCTCGGTCCTCCATCCGAAAGGAGGTAGCAACTTGACCATCTGATATCCGCCTCATTTCCTGCTCAAATTTGACTTCTACTGCTCCATTCCCATAATGGTTGTAATACACCCAACCATGGTCATAGCTTCTCCGGTAGGCTTGATTGGGCAATTGTTCCAATTCTCCAGTAGGCCTACCTAAGTCTACCTCCCAGAAGTCATACCAATCGTGTAGATGGTCAGGCGTTTTTAAGGGGTTGGGGTCTCCATACAATACATACCCATCGCTATGCGTGAGTGCTAGTGCACTTGTAGCTCGCATCCGCTGGAGGTCTTTCCTAGCTCCCCAAACCTCTAAACAGTTGATCTGAGGTTCTTGAAGGTGCTCTTCAAACCACAAAAGCGCTTCTCGAATAGTATCCCACTTCCGCAGGTTATTCAACGAAGGATCGTCAGTAGTTAGGGTACTTTGATCTAATGGATTAAGTTCCATAAAAGACCCATTGATGTACTCCCTGTATTTTTTCCCATCTTCTATATCATCGTGAATGTTTACAATTATGAGTCCCTGCTCCCCAATTGCCTCTCTCACCTTCTGGATAATAGATAAATGTCCACTCCAGTCCAACATAATACCATCATAGACACCGCTCTCTAGGGCTAGTTTCGCCTGGGCAGCTACATTATCCTGAAATGCTTCGTTATCATAATCTAGCATATAGAAAGGTTCCCATCCCCCTAACCAACCTTCGATTACTTTCCCATTCTCATCTCTCTTCCAATATTCGCTTTCGGCAGGAAAAAAACTCATGGGTGCATCCCTCCACCGTATCTCCATCAGGAAAACCATATGTGGATTGAGGGTCAATAATGCTTGGCGATTTTCTAGGGCCCTAGAAAGGCTATTTTTCTCAAAACTCCTAGAAAGACCATGGTGTTCCCCTTCCCACTCTAGTCCTAGGACAAGGTCTACTCCTTCCCCAAGTTGACTCAAGGGCTCTTCCCAGAGGATGTCATGCTTAGCAGCTAGCGCTAACCTATCCGATAGGGTTTCTCGAGGAAGCTGTGGCATATCAATTCCATACCAAGCTTGAAAAACAGAAGGGAAGCTCCGGCCCTGTATTTTCATTTCCAATGCCTGCTCCTGAAAACTAGATTGGTGATTTTCAATAGGTACTTGAGGGGTGCATGCTGAAAAAATAAGTGCAACCATCAGAGGGAAATAAACCTTTCGCATTAAGCTAATTGTATTATTCAAATTGGCGTGATTGTTTAGTCATTCCTTGCAGCCATCTTAGACCTTCTCAACAATTCATTGTGAATTCGGAAGGACCACTTTGTGTAAACCTCCTCATTTTCCCTTTCAACCTCTGGATAATTGCGCCCATTCGATGCTAAGTCTGCTAAACTGAGCCCCCAATCCCCTAATAAGGTCCAATAGGTGGCTGCATCTGAATGGTCTACATGGCCTCTAACAAACTTCCCTTCGGCAAATATTTTCCCCAGGTTACTCGTTTTGAATTGTTCATAAAATTCTGCTCCCACAGGAGCTCCTGACACAATTCCATGCTGTCCGATCGCACCACACTCATAGTATGTAATATGCCCATTTAAAGCAGCTTCTTTTAAAAATTTGCAGGCTTCAGCATCTTCCCTACAATTTGCAACGTCCTCGGGATGCTCAATTGATCCCTGGTGAAGGGAAGAATTCGTCCAATGGGCAACAAATCGAAGATATGAAAGAAGGTCTTGCCTCCCCTTTTCTATGCAATGCTTTACCAGGATTGCTGGCTCGGTCAAAGAGCCCCAACAAAGTACAAATAGTTCTTCCTGGTTTTGGTCCACTAGATCAAAAAGGGCCTTGACTGTATCATAGGAGTCTAAGGACTGATAAGACTGATCTGCCTGAAACCATTCCGAGCTTTCTTTGATACAGGATTCCATAAAAAGAATGCTATCGGGAAATCCTCCGATCCACTTGTTGAGGTTGACAACGTCTTTTCGATAAGCAGTACTCAATACTTGGTTGGCCCACTCTGCCTGATTAGGCGTATCCTTATGTTCCTCCCTATGGGTACTTGCCACCACGATTCCTTGCGTATCAAACATATTGGCCATCAGTAAATATCCCGCCATTGCTGAAATGTCATCGGGATCATTAAGCGTTTGCATGTGGTTATTACCGGGAATCTCTTTATCTGACATGTCCGTATAAATCCATACCTGGGGTTTTTGGGAGAATCCTAAAGACAAGCTTCCCCAAAAAAAGATATATATGTAAACGGAAGATCTAACTGCAACACACATCTTACAAGAGATTTATTAACAAAATTAGTCCTGTAAGTCCTTATGAAGTATGTAAATTGTCCAGAATACTTGTCCAAATATTCATGTCTCCAATTTTGTGGGTTCTCTCCATGCGAGGCTATTCCTTGACCAAATTTTTAGGAAGGCCTGGGATCTTTTGAAAGGCCTCCGTTCTTCCTCCAAGGGTCTTTTCAAATTTTTCAGGAATCTCTTGCGCTAAACGGTCCATAATTTCTCGATATTGTGGACCTGCAAGGTTGTTCCACTCATGAGGATCTTCCTCATGGTCATATAGCTCTTCCGTCTGGTCGGGATATCTGATATAGCGATACCGTCCATCATACACAGAAGAATATTCTTCCCCGTAGGTCATAAAACTGGGAGGCCATGCTTTTTGAGCATTTTCAAACAGAGAAACGAGGCTTGTACCATCAACCTCATGCGTGGGCGGATCGAGTGAACAATACTCTAGAAGTGTAGGATAAATGTCCATAAGGCTTACCGTTTGTTTGCGATCCCCTGCGATTTTTTGGGGGAGACGAATCAACAAGGGGGAATAGGCAGACAACTCCCACAAGGTACCCTTTTGCCACTTTTCCTTTTCCCCCATGTGGTATCCATTGTCAGAGGCAACAATTACCAACGTATTTTCTGCGTTGGGAGAATTATCCAGGGCTTCGATTACCCTTCCTACAGACCAATCAGCAAAGGAACTGGTTGCCAGATACCCATAAATCATTCGCTTAAATACTTCCCTTCGCGTATCCATATCAGGACCAAAAAACCGTAGAGAATCTACCAATTCACGACCCATTTCAGGTATGTCTTCCAGGTCCCCAAGCTTGAACCCTTCAGGGTATTTCACAGCGCCTTCTTCATAGAGATCAAAAAAGCGTTTGGGTGCTGTATAAGGCGTATGGGGTCTCCAAAGGCCCAAATAACAGAAGAAAGGCTTATCGTGGTCTTTCTTCAAAAATTCAATCGTGGCATTTGCATTTTTAACATCTGGAAAGTCTGTATCAGGCCCTTCCCAGGGAAATACAGACTGAAATTTACCCTTCCCTCCTACCCAGTAAGTTTCTTCTGCAAAGGGGCCAAATCCTCCTTTATAAATAGGTCTATTGTCGAACATTGCCTCTTCTCTGCCCTCGCTAAGTTTTGCATGAAAGATTTTTCCCCTCCCAAACGTCTCATATCCATTTCTCTTAAAACATTCTGGAATACTCTCGACCCGTTGAAGGAGGTCTGACCTGCGCCAAGGGTCACTCCCATTATGGTAGGCACCCGTTTTGTAAGGCGAGATGCCACTAAAGAAGGCTGCTCGGGAAGGTACGCAGACGGGGGCTGGACATATAGCCTGAGTAAAATTGAGGGATTCTCGTTTCAGTTTTTCAAAATGGGGCATCCGAACAGCTGGATAGGCATTTTTCGGCCCCCATCCATTCATATCATCAACTGTAATGAACAAAACATTGGGCTGGTTAGGAGCCTGTATCCCTTCACCTGAACTAGGCCGATTGCAAGCAATGAGACTTAGGATACCCAAGAATAATAAGGTAATGGGATAGGATTTCATTTGAGGGAAATTACATATATATGGAAAGGTAAGCGTCTTTACTTTCTATAGTTTACTCAAAAGGTACTTACGGAAAAAGTACTCTCTTTTAATTCCCCTAAGTTTGAACGTAAAAGCTGAGCTTCTGAATAAATGGACATATGGTGACTATAAGCTGTATGTATGTAATCGTCCATAAATACTGCTGAAATGATCATTACTCTGGTTTACTTTATCGGATTTCAAGGAAGGATTACATATTAGGATAAGGTTCTCTTTCAATTTCAGACTATAACTCCATGGGTATTCTTCACACCGTCGATTGGATCATCATCCTTCTATATTTTGTCATCATTCTGGGCATAGCCTTCTGGGTAATGAAGCAGCAGAACAATACCTCAGAAGATTATTTTCTAGCGGGAAGAAATTTGGGATGGCTCATCATAGGGGCTTCCATTTTCGCCTCCAACATTGGGTCCGAACACTTGGTAGGGCTCGCGGGAAGTGGTGCAACGGATGGAGTTGCGATGGCGCACTATGAATTACACGCGTGGTGCTTGCTGGTATTGGGATGGGTGCTAGCCCCCTTTTACATGCGTTCTGGGGTCTTTACCATGCCCGAATTTTTGGAGAAGCGGTTTTCTCCCACGGCTCGATGGGTATTATCCATGATTTCCCTAGTTGCTTATGCACTTACTAAGGTAGCTGTAGGAATATTCGCAGGGGGAATTGTCTTTGGCGTTTTACTTCCCGACCTCAATTTTTTGGGATTG
>JBCCTX010000072.1:0-24973 GCA_039197765.1 Bacteroidota bacterium | reverse complement strand
TTAGTAAAATATTACTTTTCTCTGTAACCTTTTTGGAGTTCCTGCGACTATCCTGGCAAAATACGATCACTATGTAAATCCCATCACCATGCCTGATACCAAGCAAGAAAAATTTATGGAGATGTATAGGCCTTGTCATGAGCCTTTCCTGCGGTACTGCTCTGCGTTAGCTTATGGGAAAATGGATACCGAAGATTTAGTCCAAGATGTACTCTTATCTGCTTTTATTCACTTTGAAGGACTCAGAAACCCTAAGGAATTTCTACATTATCTCATACGAGCCGCCAGAAACCGATCCATAAGCCTATGGAGAAAGCGAAAAAAGCAGGCCGAGTTAACCGATAAATATGCAGAGAGACTCTCGGCCAAAGGAATACACGCCGAAACCTTATTAGATATAGATTACCTCTATAAAGCCCTCAACCAACTTCCGAAAACTCAGAAAGAGGCGATCATCCTATTTGAAGTAAGTGGCTTCTCTATCAAGGAGATAGCCGAGCTCCAAAAAAGCAGTCCTGGAGCGGTTAAAACTCGCCTAAGTAGAGGCAGAAAACAGTTGAAGAAGCTATTAGATGACAGTCCTGCACTATCACAATCTTCTCAAAACCTATTCTCCATCATTCAAACGGTCATCCTATGAGATTAAATGAACAATATACGTTTGAGATGCTTCGGAAGCTTCCGACAGAACTGAGTCTCATCGAAGTGGGAACTCTGGTAAATAGGTTTCCAGATACCCCCCCCCATAAGACCCCATGGTGGCGTAAGCTAACTACTTGGCTATACCTCTTACTGGTCTTGTTAATCGGTAGCCTCACGTGGTTTTTCTCACTTCCCCCCTCTCTGCCTACCTCTCTTGTGGATACCGGTAAGAAATCCATTCCTCCTATCATTGAAAAGGAAGCGCAGAGAGAAGCAATCAGGCAAGGGGATAAGCGTTTAGCTCCTTCTTTTACCAAAGCGCCAAAAATACTCCCTGCGGATCACAGGCTAAGTAAAGATACCGTTTCTAATCGTACAGAACCTGCCTTTACTTTGAGTGCGGAAGATACTGTTACGTTTTCTGTACGTGCTTCTCAAACTCCTAGAAGCAGTACTACAAGGAATTCTCCGGTATATTCCTCCCAGATTCCGATAAACATCCCTTCGATAAAGGGAAAATGGAGTTTGCGAAAAAACGCTCCCCAAATTTGCTTTGACCTTAGGATACATGAAAAGGGTAAAGAATGGAAATCAAACTGGAAGATTCCCATTTGCAGCTCGACAGAGGAATTGAGTCCAGCATTTATCCAAGGTGGGAAGCGCTTTACCCTTGAACGAGCTTCTGGGGAAATGGTGTTTGCCCGAGGCATAGGGAAATCAGGTGATTTCACATTTTACCCCAATACTGCTTTTGTAACCCAGATGGAAAAGGACGTGTTGGCCGTTAAAGAAATACCCCTCGAGTCGCTCTCTTTTTCGGGTTCTCACCAGCAAGCCTGGGATGGAATACCCATATATAGCGAAAAGCCCTATTCCCTGCTTTGGTTGAAATTTTTCATTAGTAATATCGATTCAACCTATATCAACTTTCTTCGCGAGAAAGGCTTTGAAGGAAAGGCCTTGACAGAACTGTGGCACCTAGCTGATTCAGAAGTTCCAAAAGCCTACCTGGATGAGATTCTATCTCCACTAAGTGAATTGGATCTGGACCTAAGTCTTGAGGAATTCGCCAAGCTATATGTTGCGGGTGTACCTCCAGGCCTTGTAAAGGCCCTGGCCCAAATTGTTGAACCGGGCCTTTCGCTGGATCAGCTGCTGGGAATTCATTACCAGAAAATTCCAATCGAGTATATAACCGAATTATCAACCTTGGGCTACGCCAATGTAGAAGAAAGCTTGCTTACCCTGCTCTATGCTCATGAAGTGGACGCTACCTTCATCAGGTCTTCCAGAGAAAAAGGACTTAACCTTTCGCTAGAGGATTACTTATATATCAAATTATTAGGACCCAAGACCCGTAAAGGCAATAAAAAGGACAGACCTGAGAAAACATCCGAACCCATTGCTATTCATACCTTTTCTATTCCCTCTTTTCACAAATTAGTAGTACGCGGCAATATTCGGGTAGTGGTAAAAGAAGACGACCAGGATGAAGTCAGTCTATACACCACAAAAGACATGCAGAAAAAAATTAACGTGAAGCTCCATGAAGGAGTGTTGAAGGTCTCTCCCAAGCCGGGATTTACCCCTAGCCACTTTTTTGATGTGAAGATTACCGCTTCAGGGCTGAGGGACCTCGTCTCAGGAAGTCAAGCTCAAGTGTACTCAGAAGCATTCTTTGCGTCCATTCTTAAACAAGAAAATTAACTATATAACTTAATCCCATTCACATGAAACGTATTGCTATATCTTCCCTGAATCTGGGAATCCTACTCACTATTTCCCAATTTTTCACCTTTGCTCAAACCCAACCCGCATTGGCCCCCTTTCACGAACAAATGGAAAAGGCCCAGGTTGTGGGATACCAAATACTTGTAATCAAAGAAGGGCAGGAGATCGTTCGGACATCTCATGGGCTGCGCCATGTTCAGCAAAAGGACTCAATCAACGATAGCACCCTCTTTGTCATCGCCTCTTTATCAAAGCCCATCATTGCCTTGGGAATCATGCAACTTGTAGAAAGAGGGCTTCTCTTTCTCGATGAACCGATAAATCCTTATTTGCCCTTTAACATTTCCCCCCCTCAATTTCCCGACTCTTCTATCACCCCCAGGATGTTACTTGCACATACGAGCAGTATCCAGGATAACTGGGAGGTATTGGGCAGTTTGTATAGACCCGATACCCCTATCAAGTATGAATTAACGCTAGAGACTTTTTTGCGGAAGTATTTTCTCGAATCTGGTACATATTACTCAGCAACCAATTTCCATTCCTCAGCTCCTGGGGAGCATTTTGACTATTCCAATATAGGCTATATGGTTCTGGGACATTTAATTGAAGCTATTACCCAGAAGAAGCTAAAAGACTATTGCCGCGAAGAGATTTTTGAACCCTTGGGAATGAAGCACACCTTCTGGTATCGCCAAGAAATTCCCCATCGAAATTTGGCATCTTCTCATATTATAGAAGAAGGAAAACACATCCCCATGCCCCATTTTGGCTATCCATCCTACCCTGAGGGCCAGATCCGTACGACCGTCAGTGATTATGTGAAGCTAATTCTGTTGTTTTTGCATGAAGGCAAAGTACCAGGAAAGGAATTCCTCCAAGCTTCTACCCTAAAAGAATTTCTGAAGATCCAATATCCCGAACAAAATCCTTGGCAGGCCATCGCCTGGAATTTGAATGAATTTGGAGACGAAGCGTTCTATCGGGAAGTCCCCCATTTACCCGCCCATACAGGCTTGGACCCTGGTGCCTCCACAGCAGTAATGTTTGACACCACCCACAAAGGAGCCGTGATTATTTTCAACAATACGCAACCCACCTCTTTTGCTCCTTTACTCAATGGGATGAAAATACTCGCGGGAATGGCAAATATTAGGAAATAAACGTTTCGTTTCTCTCTAAAACTTCCCTGGACAATCAGCTCGGGATAAAGGGATACATGGTACTCAAAGGGGTTGGTATTCTGACCTCAGCAAAATCTCCCTGCTTTATACTTAATTCTTAGTGGGCCTAACTATTTCAGGTTAAAAGGCATAATAACAAATAATTTTCCTTCAGGGTTTACATTGGATAATTCCACAGAGAGGAGTGCCCCACTTTCTGCTTCGAGGGAAGTATTAAATTCATCTAAACCTCCAGAAGGAAGAATGAGCACATCTGATAAGGAAGTGAGTTGGTCTCCGACAATTTCCCAGACTTGGATTTCGGTAACTTCAAGCTGAAACCCTTGTGCTAAGTAAGGAAAATGGTCCTTTCGGATGATTGATTCAAATGGAATCACTTCGCTCTGAGCCCTATACCACTCTGTAGGAAAGTCCTGGGTAAGGGAAAATAGTTGATACTGGATTCCTTCACTAGGCAAAAGCGTTTTAACAGCGTTTGATACCTCCCTGCTCAGAACCTCTCCCCCGGACCGGGAAGTATAACGCAGGTGCAGGATTACATCTGAAATATGTTCGTAATTAAATTGGCGCAGTTCAGCTGGAAGTTCTACTCGCCAGTTGCTAATTACCCCAGAGAATTCAAATGGCAAGAATCGTTCATCCTGCAAATTCATTTCGAACATTCCACTATCATTTTGTGCATGACTGGTGACGATAGAGGGTATAGCCCCATAATAATCTGTGAATCGGTCGTCCCCAGCTTCGTCTCTCGGGTATCCATTGCCCAGGATGTTAGAGGTGCGAGTGCTACTTTTAAGAAGAGATAAGGTGCAAGGGATTTGGGTAAAGGGTCCGGCAATTGTAGGAATCGTGAGACTTACTTGCTTGATTCGCCGGAGGTAGTGTCCAGGTGTATCTAGGTCAAATAACCATTCAGGTAAAGAAATTTCACAGGAACCTGTAGCCTTTAGTTCCAAAAGCGCTTCTGGATCAAGACGCCGAAGAGATATGTGTTTTGTGAGTTCATATTCTCGCACATTTTGCTCCAAGTAAGCAGTTTCCAGACGTCGGAGATCTTTCTGTAATCGCTCTCCTGCTAATAGGCCCTTCTTCAAGCTATCGAAATAGCCAAACTGAATGTAGTTGGAATCTTCTATAGCCAATTCCTGGCGGAAACAACGCTCAGCACGCTTCGCCATATCATATGCCAGGTTATACACTTGGAAATATAGACCCGAAATCTGAGTAGTCATCCAGTTGTATAAATCTTTTTGGGTGTATTTTTGCTCCATAAAATCAGCAATCTCCTGAGACTGTTTTATTTGGAGTTCTTGATTTTGAAGGTCTTGCTTAGCCATTTCCAGTCGGATCTCCGCAGCGAGAATATGTTGGTCAATCTCTTCTATCTCCTTGATCGCAAGTTCAATCTGATGGTTCCACTCCTCATCGCGCCTTTTAAGGCTTCCCTTGTTTGCTAATTTTCTTTCCTGGAACTGGTTCTTCGAAGCCAGTTTAGAGTGGTGAGAAGCCCATGCATTTCCTGCAGCAGCTAAGTGAGTCCCTCCATATTTAACTTCTGAGACAGGGGAAACACCAGAAAATCCTATGGTAATATCGCCCAACAAGGCAGTTAGGTTGGTTTTTTGTTGAATATTCTGGGCCTTTTTTTCTTGTTTTTGAGCCTCCTTCAGTTTATCCAGCTGCTTCAGTTCTTGTTTACTTCGAAATTCCCGATTTTCATAAAAACTTCTTCGAAGCTCAACCGCTTCCCGTGATTTTTTTAAGCCTTCTAAGGTCTCCTCTGCCTCATCTATTGCCTGCTCTTTCAAACCCTGAATAGACTTGAGGAGTTCTACTTCTTGTCCACTACGCAACAAGGCCAATTCCTCTGCATCCTTTTTCTCTAACGCAGCTAAAACGGCCCCTCCAAGAGCTTTCACATCCCCACAAAACTCATTGGCTTTCTGGATGATATATCGAAATCGATAAAAAGGCAGAGGAGCATTTAAGTCCTGCAGAACACTGCCGATGTCTACACCTGCAGCAGCTGCGCGTACCAGTTGGGCTGGATCAATTGGAGGCTGGAGGAGGGTCAGACTCCTTTTTATCCCTTCAATGTTTAGGCAATTCCGAATTTTGAATAAGCGGTCTGCTACTGTATCCCAATATCCTAGAAGTTTTTCATTGTGTGGAATACAGAAATACAACATCGTGTATAATATGCTGCTCCCATTATTAGATGTATCCTGACTATTAGTTATGGAGAGCTCCGCCTCGATATCAATCAGTGCATTGGATAGCCCAAAAAGATCCTTTTCAAATAAATCATTAAAGGTGTAGGCATCAGGCTCCTCTTTCTCAATTTGGACGGGCTTTCTACCTAGGATTTGCGTGGCTAACACAAAAAGTTGGGTAGCCTCATTGATCGATTCTATAGAATCCTGTCGAAATAGGGAATCTCCCCAAGCAAGTAGGTTATCTAGGTATTTCATTACCACCGTTTTCATGTAGGCGACCGTACGTATCCTGGCGAGGATATGTGGATTAAAGGGATCTCCCTCCATAGCCTCAATTTGAGCATTCAAGTCAGTAGATTCCTCACTTAGCAGTTGATATAAGCTATCCGTTTGAGCTTCATCTGCATAGTCATAGAAGGGCTTGAACATCCAAAAGCGCTGTGGTGCTTCTCCTTCCATTCGGGTAGGATCAAAAATGTAATGAAACCACTGCTGAGCCTGTTCAAACTGCTGGTTCTGCATCAATCGGGTGGCGATTAACAATGGGCCATGAAAGAATAGTTCCCAATTGTATTCTGAATACACGCCTCCCATCGTAAACTCAATATTTTCCACTGGATAGGGGGTGCCAACAACTTCTGTGGGTTGAAAAATCGAATCAAAATCATCCTTGTAATTCTTCTGTCGGATCAAGTTTCCAGCTTCAGGCCCTTGTGATGCTGTAGGTGCCAGTACGCCCTCAATTCCATATCGATTCAATTGTTCAATAAACAAGCAAGTATAGGGATGGTAAAATCTATAGAATTGAAAACCCTGATCTGCTGTAGCTACCAAGCTATGCCATCCGGTTTCTCCTTCCTCTGACAGCAGCTTGTCCACAGAATCGGTTAAGATCTGAGCATTTTCTGTCGTAAGGGTCCCAGAAGCGATTCTCTTACCTACCTGCATACTTGGGGTTTGCAAACCACCAATGGAGGGACTGGAAACCAAGACTTGATCTATGCCATTATCTTCTCGAATAACAGTAGTGTTTGCACCTAAATTCCCATCATATACCAGCAGTCCATCATTACTGGTATGTCCACCAGGTATAGGGCCAATCTCCTCTTGAGGACCATCGTCAAATTTTGGTATTTCAAGTTCAGGAAAATATCGAGTTACTCCCTCATCCAACCATCCTAAATCTGCAGAGCCCATTTCAAAATTGGGACCTGTACTCACGCCCTCTTCTTCACCAGCCCGCCAAGTAAGACGATCGAAAGAAGTAACAAGATACGAACGCCCATTTGCTGACAAAAAGAAAGGGGAGGAGTAAAAGGGAGAATCGAAGTCTGCTGCTGGTGGATGGACCCGGTAAACGAATTCCGAATTCAAAACGATTTCCTCTGTATCCTGAGAAGAGGTTTCATTTGTGGCTAGGGTTAATGGCAAGGCCTCTGGAGCTCCATTAAAGGTATTAGATTCATAATACATATACCGCATGTCCAGCTCAGGAGCAGGGAGAATACCACTGAAGCCAGGACCTGTACCGATTTCCTCGCGTGGGATAAAGTCCCCTTGGCAGTCGGATAATTTGAAGTGGGCAAAATAGCCCCCATGCCGAAGCACAGACTGAAAGGTAAAGGCAACAACGACTAAATCTTCTCCTTCCAAGGCAGGTTGAATTATATAATTACTTGGTCCAGAAGGGCTGTAAGAGGAAATTTTCCCTTTACTGGTCTTGCTAGGGGTCCATTGCCCATCCTGGTATTCACTCCAATATAAGTGCGTTGCCCAAACGCCTTCCTGCTCCTGCCAATTTACCCAAAATACGTACAATCGATGCCTGAACACGTATAGGGCTACATGGTCTCCTTGAATGTCCAGCTCCAAACGCTCCCAGTTAGTCCAATAACTACCATGTATCCACTGACGGTAGTAATAGACGTGAGGGGTGCCTAGGGTTCTACCCACCACATGAAGAATATCTCTTTCTCTATCATAAAAAGGTGCACTTATTTCTAGATTACTTACGCTATCCAGGCTCCGTAGATAATTCATGTATGCCTGCTCGACCGTTTCTTCAGTAACTTCTGCCTGTAGTAAATCATCTTCTAGCTCCTCGAAAAAAATAGATTTATCACTACGAAGCTCAGGCTCTATCCAGTTCTCTGGCCAAAGGAAGACCTTTCGATTAGCCTCCCAAACCCTGTAATTTTTTCGCCAGATCCATTCGTCCCGATCCTCCGCTGAAAATTCAATGGCTAATTCCTGTTCCAGGTTCATGCGAATTCGTTGTATGAACAATTGAATCGAGGAAATTGCCAGTATAATACGAGAAGTCATCATACAGGCATTGGTTTGGGTATCTATCAAATAATGCGCATATAGGTCTTCTGTATCGGAAAAGTTAAGCAATTGGATAACATAAGCTTCTAAGGCATCGCGCTGTTGCTCCCTTATTGGGTCCCGTAAGGATTGAGCAATTTTCAGCCATTCCTCAAGATTATATTGGGCTTTAACGGCATTTCTAGCTATAAGGGCATGTGATTCATTCAGTGAATCCTCCGTCCAAGTTTGCAATTGGGTAATACTTACCCCAGTTTTCTCCGACAAATCAAAGGCCATATCCACCACTTCCAGCCAGGAAGCATCTGCTGAGAGGTCCAATTGAAGTCCTGCTTCTGGACCAAGGAGGTACTCAACATCTGAACGCCTCCAATTCCATTGGCTTTCAAGTGTAGACGCTATGCCAAGTATATCATTGTTTTGGCCTAGATCCAAAACAGTAAGAATAGATTCTTCTGTACTGTAACGCTGCTGATAAAGCTGATATATTTTCCAAAGCAGGTGCCAAGAATTAAAGGAAATGGGATTATCTCCTTCCTGAAGAGGTAGAGATTTCAGGTTTGGAAATCCATAGCTATCCCACTGACTGAAAACAGGGGTTAGATCGGAATCAGGGATACCTACTTGACGAATGATTACGGATATTTTGTAGAGCAATTCCAAGCCCAGAAATTCACTTGTGAAGTTATCGTAGGTAATCTCAGCCTCATTCGTTACAAAAGGATCTCCCCTAAACATATCCAGGAGAACCTGAGAACTATCAGAAGGATTATATATATGTACTCCTAACAACGCGTCCATGACAGGCTCCGAAACTTCAAATTCTGTTGCTAGTCGTTGATTGAGGTATGAGGCCATGTAGCTTTCCTTAAGAAAGAAGAAAAACTGTTCCAATAGGGCCTTCGCAATCTCCGTACTGTCCACATTTTGTACAGGATCCTGTGCATCGGCAATTACTTGCTCAATTAAGGAAACATCAATCAAAAAGGGCATAAGGAAGTCTAGGTTGCCTTCATCGGGATCATTGGAATCTGTCGTCCCGTAAATAATGCGCATCGCCCGCTGAACTTGTTCTTCGGCTGTCTCTGAATCACTACCTATCAACAGCAAATTGAGGGTGTTCTCTACGGTAGTTAAGTACTCCGCAGTGGGACTTAAAGTATAAGTATCTCGGATATCCTTCAAGGCCTGATGAAGCTCCTCCGTAAGGGTGGCTAACCCTGATTCCTCAATAGCTACGGAGGATGTGTTGTCGTGAAGATGTCTAAGTAGATAGTCCAATTCCGCTATGTCCACCTTTGCTTCTTCCAGATCTGCAAGAACCTCTAAATAGGCTCGGGTTGCCCTTGTATCTCCCAGAGTTGGGGGAGAAGGTGAATCAGCAGGGGATCCCAACGGAAATAAGCCATTTATGGGTCCAATCAATGCAACTAAAGATAGGTACTCAGGGACGGATAAGTTGGTAAATTGGATAAAGGAAGAACATCTAAACAGCCGGGAAAGATTTTCTAAATTAAGGGTATCATTAGCAAGAACAGGGCCCAAAAGCAAGTCAAAATCGGATTCGGTGAGGTTTAAGGCTGCTAAACAAAGAGATAAGATGCCCTCATCCCTAATGTTCCGTGAATTTCCAGAATCTACCTCTTCAAGCTCGGTGAAGGTACTATTTAGTGCGAAGATTTCCCGTATCGTGGAACCTGCCACCACCTGGTCCAAGTCATTGATTCCAGGATTCAGGAAGACTTGTACGTAGAGACTTGTTACATTTTCCGTATATTCCCAGGTATCGACTATGGACCCCCACCAACTAAGCAATTCTGAAAGATTCAATCCTGGAAAATGGGTATATATGTATTGGGTAAATGCCAGATGAATAAGTAGTTCATCATTCAGTTCTTGCGCATTAAAAGCATTTATGGCACGGTCCAGGTCGTAAATAGACCAGCCCAATCTTCCACGCAGACGTTCAAAACGGTGAATCCTGTCGAGGTGCTTCAGGGTAAGTCCATCCAAAGAAGACGCTTCCAGAGAGCAATCTAGCAAGGCTAAACTAAGCGAACCGGATGAGTTGATAAAACGGCATTGAATCAATTGCTTCACCTCTTCATACGTTAAATCAGCCAAAGCCATGAAATTATCCAATGACCCTTGAATAATAGATTGAGGATCTTTGCTCCAGTTTAGCGAAAGGGAGATAGGAGATGGGTCGGAGGTACTGATCAAAGTCCAGACTTCTGGAAATAAATTTAGGTAGGAAAGGGCCCAGGGCTTATCATTATGGTTGTTTGGGTGGAGCAACTCAACGAGTTGATGCCTTGGAACTCCCATATGGTCCAAATATACATGGGTTTCTTCCTGCCAAAGGTGAAATGGTAAGTTCCAGGGGTATTTAGCCTGAATTAATACCTCATAAGCTGCTGGGTTGAGGTGTTCGGGTTGGGCTTTTAGAGCCTCCTCTTCACCATTTGTTTGGGGCACCTCATCTGACTCTGGTAATTCGATCCCCTCTACGTTTCTCTTGGTATAAGTGAGTGGGATAATGGCATTCTCCAATACTTCATTTACCAAATCTATGTAGGGTAGACTGGTCAAGCTATTTTCACAGGTTAGGTCTAAATTGGCAATATCTGGTCGGCGGGTAAAGAGCTTTTGCATGCCAGTCTCTCCATTACTCCCTAAGGTACCATTCAGGTAAACCAATAAATCTACTAGATAGGCAGCAGGACTGAGAACTGAATAGCAGTGCTTGCATTCACAAAAATCCAAAGAGCCAAATAGGTTACTCCATTCAGGAATACCCGCTTCAGATTTTGTTACCGCCAAATCAGGAAAGACATAAGCAGGTAGACTCCCATACCTATCTATGTAATCGAGAATGACCAATAAGCTTGTATCTGCCATTTTAACTGCATTTGCATACAAACTTTGGTAGGCGGCATAAGTATCATCCGTAGCATAGGCATTTAAAAAGGCAGTTTCTCCCATTAACGCTATATTATGGGAAGAAAGGAGATTATCTTGAATAAGAGGGGAAATTAGGTCTGCTTTTCCGTAAGCGGGAGCTAGTGTAAACAAAACCTGGCTGCTTTTCAGCTGTAGGGTGAATGCCTCAGGATCACTGATACCTACTAAGGCATTGGGAGTATGAGCTAGAAAGGAACTGACTGGTTCTGCTTGATAAGAAAATGTAGGATTATTGGTAAAAAAAGTGCCAAAGTCATCGTTTCCATTCCCTATTGCCCAGCTATTGGCAAAGGTGGCAGTGGGATAAGCATCCTGGGTCAATCGGGTTAGAACATTTGCATATGCTTTGTACTGGGCATCCATATCGTTACCAGGTATCCCTTCGGGAACTCCTGTGTTCTCTGCTTGTATAATTCCTACCCAATCTTCCTCCGTTAGGCTTACTAGATCTAACGCTCGGGAGGCTGCCAGCGAAGCTCTTTTTTGTAATACCCTTACTAATGGGAGGTGATTTAGTGCGATCGTGGCAAGTAGAGACACTTCTTCCAATTGTTCTACTTGTAAAGATGGCAACACTCCCTCCTCCCGAAGGTTTCTCCAAAATTCAATGGAATTAGTTGGATTCTGATCCCGAATATAGGCGACAAAGTTTTCTTGGTGATTAGTATTTAATCCTGCCATTTCCATAAGCTCAGAAATTTTAGGATTACTGGCTAAGGTCCGCTGAGCGCCTTCGGCCTTAATTTGCTCTGCATAGACTACTGCATCTTTCTCTATAGCTGGATCAATGATATTCCGTTTTGCCGAAGCAGCTATTGCTTTACCGAGGGTGCGTGTTTGTTGAGATAAAAGGTAATTTAAGCTTGTGGAAAGTCCCGTTCGATACATTCCATAGAACCACTCTGGAGAGAGGTTCAGTTCCTGTCCATGTTTGATAGCCTTTATATAATAGGCTATTGAAGATTCTTCTAGTTCATGTTTGCCTTTTAGGATTTTCACATCTCTACTATTCAATTTTTGTATTTCTTTTCCCTCTAGAGAAGGCGCAAGAGTTTGTGAGAGAACAGCAAATTCGCTGGGGCCCCGAAATCCAGTTCGGGCAACCGAAAGGTTGATCCTTTCTTCTTCTCGTGCATTAATAATCAAGGGAGAAGTGGCAATTTCTTTACCTCGTTCGAAGACACGAACTATAAGATCGGCTCGCTCCTTCCCTGGACAGAGGTCGGCAGCTGTATAGGAAATAAAATAGGAACCCTCTTTATCTGTAGATATTCGACCAAGCGAGAGTTCCTCTCCTACCCCTTTGTCAAAGGCTTCGACAGTTATATTATTTATTCGGGTGCCATCTCCTCGAAGAATTACTCCTTGGACCGAAAATGTATTGAGATCTTTGGAATCTTCCGGTTCGTCTAGGGGATCAGAAGCTTCCAGATCAAAGTCCAAAGGCTCTTTCGCTTTCCAACTGGCAAAGGTTCTGGATGGTGTGAGGAATTGGTATTCTTCTTGAGAAAAACGAAATCGGACAGGAAGTTTATGGGGATCATCTTGCTGATTGGGAAGCTTATCTGTATCCACTTCTATTTTGAAACGACCTTGGTTGTCAGTATGAGTGGATGCGAAAATATTGGAAGGGTTTTGAGCGAGCACTAGCTCTATCCTAAGGTTAGGCCATGCTTGCTGAGTGGCTTTTTCTCGGACTATACCCGAAAGGATGATTATTGGCATAATTTGGCGGGAATAAATTTAGTTGTGATATCAAGGTATTGTTACTACCCTTTTTTTTAGTCTATATCTAAGGGATTCGGAATAGGACCCTCGGGAAAGTTGCTGAGTAAACTTTCGAGTTGTTGCCTTACAAAGAACCCTCTCGTCTGGCCAATACTAAGTTCAGAAGCATGGCCTGCAAAAGTTTTAGATAAGAGTGGGACTCTGGCGTTATGGGCTCCTAGGGTAGTGGCTTCTCCCATCACTCTAAATGGAAGGACCCCGAGCTCTCCAGCACATTGATTGCAAATGTAGGGTCCTCCAACTGCAACTGCTAGAGGAACCTTACCGCGACCGATAGCCTGTTCTAGGAGATTAACATCTGGATGCCCAAAAACTGTTACCGCTTCTTCTCCTTCCCCTAGCAGATCTCTAACACCCTTCCTTAATTTCCTGCCTGCGTCAAGAGACCCCGTTTCTCCTACTAAATACCTTATCGTTTGCGAACTATCATTGGGGTCAATATATGCTAAAACGGCTAGGGCATATCGGGAGCTTGTATTTAACTCTTCAGCTCTATCGTGTAATTGGCGCAACTCATCGTTAGTCATTCGTCTTACCCAATCAGGAAGAGGGGTAGGAATTTCATCAAATGCCTCTGCCCCCATTGAGATAGATCTTCTTAGTCCAACTCCTAGGTCACTTGAAACGGGAGACCTAGTGGGGAATGGTTCTGTAGGATCATCTGTAACTATTCCATAAATAACATTCCCGATTTCCGGTGAATATTGAAGGGTTGATGAAACTATGGGGCCTGAGCTAATGATGGTTGTATTAAAAGAATGATATGAGGAAATAGTTCCTCTATACATCCAATAAATATGTGTGTATATTTCTCCAGAAACGACCATTGCACCCAATTCCGCACCCAGTATAACTAAGGGAGGGCCTATCATCATGGCATCCGAAATATTCCTTGTAGAAGGAGGCGGAACATAATCTGGGCTTGTTGGCGCATGCGCATTGTCATGGCTTAACAAAAACCACAAAATAAATGACTGAGTGATCCTACCATTTGAATCTATATGGGAAACAGGATTATTTCTAGTATAAGCAAAGACATTTATTCCATCGCTTACCCCTGAAGGATCTGGTTTTAACCACCGTCCTAGCCAGGGCATATAATACCTCGCAGCATGGTAGTTCAATCCGCTTTCTTCATCTCTCTCCATACCCGTGTAGCGATAGCGTTTGGTAGTGCTGTAGACGCTTGCATTGGTCATTTGATACGCAACTGTCCCATAAGGATGATATTCTTCGTAAGAGAGAATAGAGGCATTCCCATCCAACTCCAGGCTGACGGAGCCTAGGTGGTTGCTGTATTGGTAGCGATCCAGAATTCCAATTTCCAGGGAGTTGTTGTCCGTTTGGAGTACCTCTTCTACAATGAGTACCCTAAGGTTATCGACAAATAGGTAGTGGGTTTCAATTTCTTCGACTAGGTTACCTGATTCATACCTTTTATATAGCTCCATTCCTCCTAGGTACAAGCGTTCTTCCACCTGCCCACCATTTCGCTCAATTCGCTTCCGACTCCGAATTCTTTGATCATCGTACTGGTAATAGGCCGTTCCCCCTCCACCCAAAGATAAATAATACACCATATCTCGGTAGTCCCACCGAGGAAGGTATTCTTCCGGTGCACGGTTATAGTTGCGCATATTGCCGTGTGCATCATAAGAATAATTGATGGTATTGAGCAAATCGCTGCCTTTCCGGGTTCTAAGTAATCGATTGCTATCCAAAGCATATTCATAGTGCCGAGTCCACCGTTCCGATTGAGTTCCCGTTCCAGCTCTATGCCGCATCTCTAGGATATTTCCGACTGCGTCGTAGCTATAGGTTTGCGTATAATTTCGCAGGGTTTGATCGCTTTTTGGGAAATGTGTAGAAAGAGGGGCGAGTTCTTCGGCTTCAGGGGCATCGTCAAAACGCATATTTTCCCGACCCGTAGCTTCAATCAACCTATACAACGCATCATATGTATAGCTGCTTTTAGGATCTATCTGTTGATTGCTAAAAAAAACGGGTTCATACGCATCGTCTTCGATTTCTGTAATATTACCTATAGGGTCATAAGTGTAGGAGAGATTTTGCAGCACGTTGAGGTCTGACAAATTAGGAGGAACACTAGGTGGGGAGACTGCTTCTGACGAGAGACTTGTACGCAATTGCAACAGTCGAAACGTATCTGGATCATACTGGTATTGAGTAAGCGTGCCATTGCCATGTAGAAGCGATAGTCTCTGCCCCTTTTCATTATAGCTGAGTTCTGAAACAGCCATTACACGGCGACCTCCCATATGTTCTGTTCCTGTACGTTGAGCAGCCGTAATATGATCTTCTGAGCTTAGAAGCCCTCGTTCATTGTACTTTGGTTCATATACACATACCCTGTCTGTGGTTCGATGCCAATTGAAATGGCGCTTTATCCGATTCAGTGCATCATAAGTACTGAGGGAGGTGAATAGATCCTCCTCCAAGATATCTGTCCCTGACTCGGGTGACCAATCCACTAGATCAGCATCATAGGCAGCAGCAAATTGACGGTGGGACTCCAATAGGTTACCCTTATAGTCAAAACGCACATGCGTAATTCGACCACTTGAATCATAGGATTGGTAGGCTTGACCTTTTAAGTTTAGTTCTTTGGCATTTGAGATTTCTTCTCCATATATCCTTTTTTGAATTAATCGCTCGTTTACGGGATCTCCTGGATTAAGATGAACTTCTACGGGTCTTTGGATAGGATCATAACGGGTAGAGATTTCATACCCTCTACTGTCCCAGGTACGCATAGAATTTCCTACGACATTGTTTAGCAGCCATCTCTCCCCAGCATCCATACCATGTTGGTAAATACGGTTGCCAAGCATATCATATCTATACTGCATTACCCTATTCCCACGCGCATCAATGATAGATCGAACATTCCCTTCTATATCTAGGTTGACCTGAGATTCGTAAAGCTTATCCTCAGACCCTATTCGATTGTGCTCCTGAAGGAAGACAGGTCGTCCTAAGGTATCTAAATGGACAACATTTGGGGTTCCATAGTGCTGTCCGGCTTTTTGTGCGGCTGCTTGTTCTTTCAGGGGGTCCTTACCCAAAGCCCTTAGTTCTGGATCAATTTTTCTATGAATACGATCATCATACCACTTACTTTCAATAACCGTATCGTTAGGGTCAAAGGAAGCTTGCTTCCAGCTGTCAAATTCTACTTTGCTAAATGTACCATCTGGTAATTCGGTCTTAATCCCTCGCCCGAGGGCATCATAAAATTGAAGAGGTGTAACCCCTCTTTCTACAAGTTCTTTGTGATCCTCATATAAGGGATTATCCGAAAAGTAGGGCTCATACTGCTTTACGGGCTTTCCCTTGTTGTTGAGTATTGTACGTCCATTGCCTAGCCAGCGCAATTCCGTTCCTGTATCAATTGTTTCCACGGAATAGGTACAATCCGATTGGATCTCGAGTCTCAATGCCTCACCAGGTTCAGCCTGGGTTTTTATCAGAGCTACATTTCCCATCCCATCAGAATACTCAAAACTCACTTGAAGCCTACTGACTGGCTCAACAACAGCATGTTCTTCTCGTGCAATCTTACCTATGACTGTAGGAAGTAACGTTATGCTTTCACAGGGGAGCAAGTCCGCTCTCTGTTCTCTTCTCAGTTGTGAGGAATCCTGATATCTTTCAAAGTTATAAACGAAGCGGACTGTAGCCTCCTTCAACAGTTGGCCAGCTGTATTATGGAGCTGATCTGTAATCAGGCTGTCAAAGTAGGATTGGATTAGATCGCTCTCTTCCTCGTCTGTAATTTCTTGCAGACCATTTAAGTTATCTGCTTCAACTCCGTTTCCCATTATCGCCATTGCCTTCACAATACCCAATTCATCCAGAAGAACTTGCGTAAGATTATCGTTGAAATCGCGGATCTGGGTAGGCGAAAGGGTTCGAAAGTTAAAGGCCTCTATATGTACCGTGTTATCAACTGCATCCGTAGTAGAATCTATCAGAAGATGATGATCTTTGTAGTAGGTTACAGTTGTAACAGCCCCATAGGGATCGGTGTAGGATAAAGGGGTGAAAAATCGAGTTTGTACATCAATGAGGCTTTCGGCTTCGTTTTTAAATTGGGTTGACCCTGACCGAACCCACCAATTCCCCTCTATTCCCCTAAATTTCCCCTCATCCATTAAGGAAAGAAAGTCAGGAGAGTGGATTCCAAAAATATGGTCAAATAATTCAGGTGTATAAACTAATTGGTAGCTTTCATATGAGATGCCATGCCTTGCCATTTGACCCAACTCTAGTGAGGAGTCTAAACTTTCATCGTAGAATAACGTCCTGAGCGCTTCAATTAATCGTCGCTGGGGGCCCGAAGATGATTCTTCAAAATAGGCAATTTCCGTACTGCCAGAATCAAGAATATTTTGAAAGTCGCTGAGCTGATAGAGCTTTTGAAGAGGTACAATATCCGTAAGTTCGAAGGTATAAGTTTGGGAATTTACCCGTAATCGGTAGCAATCGTCCTCAATAATATCTTGAGTATATTGACTCTGTGAATAGGTTATTAAGGGCTGGCTTTGTATGGCTTGGACTTCCTTAGGGAGCGTAGGGTCAATTAGTTTTCTAGGATAAACAATGGAGGCGGATTCCAGGATTTGTCCTAAATCGTTGATTTGTGTGTTCAGGGTATGAGCTATTCGTGGGTCGTTTACTTCGCGTTCATAAGAGAGATTTAAGCTCTCGCTCTGGGTTACCAGAAAAACTCCATAGGGATTGGTATGTCTCGGTTGCAAAAGTTGAATTTGGCAATTATTCATTTGTACCGAGAAAGGCCTAGCCTGTCGTACCACAGAATCGGGATCTTCTTCCTCTCCATCCAAAGCGAATACTTCTTGTCTCAGCATCAGACCTTTACAGGCCCTAAAGGCTTCCCGCCACTCATCCGCACTTAAGTGATCTATCAATGTACTATCCTTGATATGCTTTCCAGGGAGGAGGGTCGCATCTGGCAGAGTCGATTCGGGCAGTGATAAAGGAAGATCTGGGAAAGCTTCAATATACAGATTGAACCAATAGTCCTTTTCATATTGGGTAAGTATATGTTCCCGATCGAGAAAGGCCCCCGTATGAAACCATGTTTTTGTCAGGGTAGGCGCTTGGAATAAGGATTCGGATTTATCGAGCTGAGTATGAGAATTGGCTGAAGCCCAGGAAGTGTAGTGTTCTGTATCCAATTGCTCAACCATTCCAAACCCGCGAAACTCCTTTTCACAGTAGTCGAAATATCCATGGTGATACCGATATTCTGTGGAAAAACGAATCTGGGTAATATGGTCTTCAATTTCTACCCGATTAATTAGGTGTACAGGAAAAGGCAGTTTGGTAATCCAGGGTTTACCTCCAAGTTTGTCCTCAAGGTAAAACTGGGTAGAACTCTTGTAGTTAAAATACACTTCTTTTCCCATACTATTGGCATATCTCGACATCAAATGTGGCTTTTTACCCTCCATCAGGTCTATATAGTACATCGGAGTTTCTCGGTCATCTGGTAAATCGGAGGACCAAACCAAGCATAAACTTCCTGTTCCCAGGAAATCGACAAAGGAAACTTGGCTCCTAGAGTGGATGGGAAGAAAGGGTGAAATTTCATGGACATCGCTCCAGGAGTTGCCGCTGAGGTTCAAGTAGGCATTTAAGGATTGGTTAGATAGGTATATGATGTCGGTAGCTCCTGTACCACTAATGTCTGCCAAATAAATAAATTGAGGATGAAAACAGTCTGGTTTATCAAACTTGGGCGCATTACTCATACTGACTTTTGCACCAAATTTTCCATATCCTTTATTAGGCCAATAGCAAATTTTTCCATTTCTAATGCGAAGGATATCCTTCAAACCATCTCCCGACATATCAGCCAAAAGGATTAATTCTTGTGGATTCTTGCTTGTAAAAAGTAGACTGGGGCCTTCCTCCTCATCATAGGGCTTTAGGATTTTTTCAGGAGATTTAAACCCATTTTTTCCTTCCGATGCATACCAAAAAAAGGCATTTTCCTCTGTAAGTACTAAATCTGCCCTTCCATCTCCATTCAAGTCAATATATCTTGTTTGTTGATTTAGATGGGCTGTATTTACCCTAGACCCTAAGTACTGAAAGGATTGAAACTCGCCTTGATCGTCAATTGCATAATAGCCTCCAAATTCAGGGTGATTCAGTACTATCTGCTTCTGTCCATTCCCCTCTAAATCCCGAATACTCAAAGTTCCCCTCGCAAGTCCTTTCAAAGAGGGTATAGGGGCAACTTGCTTTGCCGGGCTAAACTTTGGAGTCCTATCCGCATTTATATTTGCAAAATTGGACTTGTAATATAGAGAACCTGCTTCTTCGGTTAAGATACCAGAAATACCTTCGCTATATAAATCTACCCATTGGTATTTATTAGATAATCCTACAGGAGCATCTCTCAGTTCTTCCTTTTCAACAGGCTTAATTTCAGTATTCCAGGCCAACTGTTGATAGGAAAAGGAAAGGGGAGGCAAGGACTTTGTTGCATAGGTTCCATCCTCTCTACGTATATAGCCCTTTTGGGTAATTTCACCTAAATAGCTTACCTCCGCTTGCCCTGAGTAATTGATAGAAGAAGCCGTATAGCCTAAGTCAAGCGAGCGAACCAAGCAAGGACTTTCGCCAAGTTCCTGAAAATGATGGAACATTAGGATTCGGTTACACCTTCGATAAGTGCGAATTTCAAATCCACTTCTATACCTCGAATAGGCATCTGGACGAGTATCCCAAGGATTTTCTTCATCAGGGGTAGGAACATCCAAGGTATGCTCCCCATAATCCAGTACCATTTCAAAGAAATAGTCTGAAGATCCCGTAGGAATTATTGGAAAATAAGCAGAATCGGGATAATATGCTGACCGATTTCCATATTTTACCCGCTTCAAATAAAGATTTGTGAAAGGTGCAAGTCCACTGAAGCGATTAGCTTCATGAAGTACTTTAGATACATTTTCCAGATTTTCAAATTTGTATTCATACTTTATCCAGTTGCCTTTGTCATCATACCTGAGTGTAGGTAGCCAAGCGAAAATTTTTTCTGCATTTTGAGGATCAACTAATCGTGAGTTATAATCTAATCCAAAGAAGGTAGTCGTGTTGTTTCTTTCGGTAACTTTCCAATGCGTTTTCCCATTGCTACCCACAATTCGCTCTATTCGAGCAAAGCTCCCTTCGATTCTAGGTCGATACTGTTTTATAAGTGTTTCCCCCTCTTGCCGTTCTTTGACTTCCCACTTTTTCCCATTTTCTTCTAAATAGGGCACTAAATCTTCTCCGCCCAAAGTAAACGTGTCCTCTTCTGAACCCAGTAAATACCGGGGAAGCCTGCGGTCTGTTCTTAGGCTAATCATGGGATAGGTTAAGGACCATCCCAACCCAAAAGGGCTATTTCCTGCACCAGAATTATAGCTCAAATTTAAAGAAGGAGAAAGTCCATTCCGTCCAGGAGAAACAGGAAGGGGAATACTGAAAGTTGCCATGCCATTACTTGGATTCACATTGAACTGCTCATCGATCCCTTTCAATGCTCCTCCCCCTTTGGGAAGAGAAATTTGGGGTATTTCAATAGAATGAGAATCTGTGGAATTTCTTTGAGTAAAAATATCAAAAGAATTATCCGGAGAATTAAAGGTCTCTAATTGGTTATTTGAAGCGTTAGTAGATGAACGGGGAGCAGCAAACATGATGAAAGTTTCTTGGGGTTGTAGGGAACAAGTTCCTTTATGTTTATGAAGTTTTAATCCTAATTATTCCGCTTGCGGTAGTCCTTTTTGGATGAAAAAAGGAGTTTTCTTCATTTCCAACCTGATCTACTTTAAGAAAATGGCACAAACAGTAGGAAGTATTTCTTCACCCTAGGACTAGGTCAAGGAGGTGCAAACACGAGGCTAAATTCTTTCATTAAATGAACCCATAAATTTACTAACTTACCCTCCCCCTTACTTAATTTGGGAACATGAAACATTCGTATTTTCGCCCTATTTACTTTATCGCTATGGCCTGGTTCGGACTATTCTCTTCTTGCAATAAAAAGACACATACATCTGTTGCCCAATCGATAAAGTCCTCTCTCCCTGAAAATCAATCTCTTAGTGCCGAAAAAAGGATCGATTCTTTGGCCAAGCAATACTTAAAAACTGACTATAAAGTCAAATACAATACCTCCCGAACTGTTGCCTTAATTTTTAGGACCTTAAAGAATAGGCCCAACAGTATTTATTCCACAGTGAGTTTTTTATTGTACGACCTTCCTGCTGACAAAATATTGTTACGAGAGACGGTTGCACAGGCAACTGTAAAGTGGGTAGACGACAGCCATTTGAGAGTTGATGTTACCCCTGGAATTATTCAAGGAGGTAAGGCAGCCGGTAGAGGATACCTGTATGATGTTAACAGTCAAAGAAAAAAAGCCTTAAACCAGTAAATCTAAACCATGATTAAATCTACAAAACTCAAAACCCCTCTTTTATTGAGCGTTTTATTAGGTGCCCTCATGTACATCGGAAGGGCACAGGAGCCAGCACCCCTAACTTTGGTACCTATTCAAAAGCAGAGAGAATCCAAGAAATTCAAAAGAGAGAATCCAAGGTTTCACCAGGAATACCTAAACTATATAAAGACACGTGCAGGTCAGGCTAAACCGGAGTATGGCCCTGCCTACAGGTTCAAGGAACTTAGGAAGGCGTCTCGATCTTCAACGCCTCTCCGACGTAGAGCAGAAGCTCTCGACTGGATCGAACGAGGGCCCGGAAATGTGGGCGGCAGAACCAGGGGTCTGATCGTTATGCAACAAGACCCTACCCAAATGACTTGGCTGGCCGGCTCTGCTGGAGGAGGGGTTTGGCGAACGACCAATGGAGGCAGAGCCTGGACGCTGGTGAGTGAAGAATTACCGAATCTTTCCACAAGTACCTTAGCGAATAGCCCAGCGAACCCAGATGTAGTCTATGTGGGTACTGGAGAGGGATTTTCCAGTTTGAATTTGATAGGAGATGGCATGTGGAAGAGTGAAGACGCTGGAGAGACCTGGAACCCTATCATTAGCACCCAAAATGACGACCGCTTTTCCAGTGTATTGCGAATTTTAGTGGATCCACAGGACGAAAACACCTTGCTGGTGGCTGTCAGAGGGAATCCACGAAACCCTGCCGATACCAGCTTTTCGACCCCAGTCTCGTATATTTTAAAGAGCGAAGATGGAGGAAATTCTTGGAGAGAGGTACATACGGTCCTAGGTTCCCTACAGAATATAAGTGGAGGGGCAGTTCAGCAAATTATTGCTACTCCTGGCGACTTTGCTACCCTGTACGCCTCAGAGCGAAGAGCAGGTATTTTGAAATCTACTGACGAAGGAGAATCATGGGACCTAGTCTTTGACGTTCAAACCGATTTGACCCTCAGAGATACCTCGAAAATCGGGAGAATGGAGCTAACCATTTCTCCGTCAAATCCCAATCTCCTCTACTTCGCTGCGGAAATTGAAATCACAGAAGATGTATCCGAATCAGCCCTCTATGTATCTGAGGATGCTGGGGTAAACTGGGAAAGGGCCTTTCTTCCCTCAGAGGCCCACTGGATGGGCAATCAGGGCTGGTGGGATAACACCATTGCGGTACATCCCTATCGCGACAATACTGTCATTGTAGGGGGAGCAGGCCCTATCCTCCAAATTACCCTGTCAGATAGTTCAGCCATTGACTCGACAATTATAGTAGAAAATACAAATGAATCCCTAGCTCTTAGCGACGATGTATTTGAAAATGGTGTGGTCCCTACCCCCATATTGGCTAGTCTCTTTACAGGCATTCAACCGAGTGAACCCCTTGATTATCGATCTATCGAAATCCGTTTTGGACCCGAATTTTCCCAAATGGCTCATAGACAGGTATTGGTAGATAATCTTTTTGAAACCTTTGTAGACTTGGTTGAAGTTCCCTTTGAAGTATGGGATACAGATAATAACCAGCAACTGATGGTTTCCATAGCAGATGACAATGAAAATGGGGTATGGGATTTAGAGGGATTGGAAGCAGGTGAACCCATTTTTGTACACTCCCTCCCCTATACTCCAGAAGGAAGTGAAAGCTTACAAAGTTTCCTGGATGCAGGAATTTATTCCATCTTTCCCGGCTTCGATCCAACGGTAGACGTAAATGACTTCGAAGAGAGTACCTTAACCCTGTTCCTAGCAATAACGAGTTTTGAGGGCTTCGTGGGAACCTATTTTCCTATAACCGACGGATACTTAGAATTTGCCATAGACTTTCCTAGTGTAGGGACCAAAGGCGTTCACGTAGACCACCACAACCTTATCCTTCTACCTCAAGACAGTACTACAGAGCAATTCTACCTTCTCAATGCAAATGATGGAGGTATCGCATTTTCAGAAAATAGTGGACAGCGTTTTATCCAAACAGGAACTACAGTCGATGGGTACAATACTTCTCAATTTTATGCAGTAGACAAGAAAAATGGGGAATCCCGCTATATCGGAGGAACCCAGGATAATGGAACTTGGTTTTCCGGAGTAGACCCGGACGCTTCGAGTACCTGGGCAGACGCTCCCAGTGGAGATGGGTTTGAAAACATTTGGAATTATCGAGATGGAAACAAAATCTTAGAGTCCTCCCAGTTCAACATTGTCTATAGAAGCAATAATGGAGGAGAGACCTGGGAATTTGTCCGTCTTCCTCGGATTGGGAGAGACCGAGCCCCTTTCATCACGCGCTTAGCGGGCTCTCAACAAGATCCCGAACTTGTATTTGGAATCAGTGATCTTGGGGTTTTACGATCTACAGACTTTGGCTCAACTTGGGAAATCATCGAGATGCCGGAAGAGTGGCAATTTAGGGGTGTTGGTAACCCCATTGAAATCTCTGTTGCAGCTCCCAACGTCGTCTGGACGGCAAGTGAACATACAAGTGAAGAGCGGATTGTGGTATCAAGTGATTATGGCGTCTCGTTTAGCCCTACAGCTGCATACGCAGATACAACCATGGGCCCAGTAACAGGCTTAGGTACCCATCCCTTTGATTCCAGCACAGCCTATGCCTTATTCTCCTTTGCTAAAGGTCCCAAAATCTTGAAAACAACGGATATGGGACAGTCTTGGGAGGATATTAGTGGATTCGGTACAAATACGGTAAGTAGCAATGGCTTTCCCGATGTGGGAGTATTTACCCTCATTGTAATGCCTTATGATACCAATACAATTTGGGTTGGTACTGAAATTGGCTTGGTTGAATCCCTGGATGGGGGGGGAAGTTGGGCCCTAGCGGACAATGGACTACCTTCTGTATCTATTTATGAGATGAAAATTGTAAATGATCAGGTAGTAGTGGCTACCCATGGCCGAGGAGTTTGGTCAGTAAGCCTTCCTGAACTACAGGGATATGAACCCCGACCAGCCTTAGTCTCTCCTTTGCTTGCGCTCAATGAAACGGCTTTTGGAGGAGTAGTTAACGGGTTCATCGACTTACGGGCAGCTTATGATAGCACCCAAGTTCAGATAGGTTCGTTAGCCTTGTCAGACACTGTCCGGTTTACCCTGAACCCAAATCCTACTCCAGAACTGAGAGAGATTCGAACTCCACTAGAGTTGATTCAAGATACTATTGTAGATATTCAGATCGATATCCGTTCTTTTAGTACTGAAGTAGCGTTTGACCGCTCCCAGACTGTAAAGGGTTTCCCCGTGGACAGTGATGCTGTAGAACGCTATGTTAGCGACTTTGAACAGGGAGAGTCTGATTTTGCTAGAGACCGCTTCATAATTGGTGCAACCGATGGATTTGCGGGGAATGCACTTCAGACGCCCCACCCCTATCGTGCTTCGAGGGAATACTTGGCCGTATTCCAAAAGCCGATCCGCATAGGAGATAGTTCAACCTTAGTGAAATTTGACCATATCGCCCTGATCGAACCTGGTGATTCTGAGAATATCAATTCCTCAGACTTCTACGACTTCGCGGCAGTAGAAGCCACAACTGATAGTGGAGAAACCTGGACCTTACTCGACGGTTTTGATGCCCGCTTATATGATGAATGGGTAGATGCCTTTTTCTTTGA
>JBCCTX010000071.1:0-25331 GCA_039197765.1 Bacteroidota bacterium | reverse complement strand
CGAATATGGCCTAAATAGCTAGCGATTTGTTCATCGCTTAATTTTGAAGGGCATAAATGGTGATGAAGGGATAATTGCGCTACAGCATGGACATACAATTTGATGGTACTTTCAGAATAGTTACCCAACTCCATTTGGGCAATCATTTTTTTTCGTAATTTACTCATAAGTCTTTAAGATCTATTAATGAATTAATTGACTATCAATTCATTATAGAAAAATCTCAAAGACTTTCAGCCGTCTCTCAAGAGAAGAGACGGCTGTTTTTTTACCCCATTCTTTAAACAAAGAAGACTAGCGCCGTAGGCGATTTTGTTCAACATTAGTCTAACAGGAATAAGGTTCCTGATATTTCCTATTGTAAATTTAGTACAATTCCTGTTATGCCCCCTTTTTCCCTGTGTAAGCAGGAACAAATTATTCACCTCATACGCTGATCACTTTCTTAGCTTTACCCGACTTTTTACAAGCTTAGTTCCTTTTTCCCATTTCTGCTTTTGCTATTCATAAGGTAAAAAATACCTGACAAGTTATAGGCACTCCCTCCACAGTTTTTAGGAGCTTCGTTCCCGCCCCTAATCACCGTATCATCACCTCCCAGTATCTAGTCCGTTTCGAACTTCCCCCAGGCCCTGAGACTTCCAGCGTAATGACCTTGTGTACGCCTTTTTCCGTGAATCGATGGATGGGATGTTGTTCCTCTGAGCTGGCTCCATCTCCAAAGTCCCACTTCCATTGGGAAATTTCCCCCTTGGATTCATCCCGAAAGGCTACCAAGCCCTGGTCCATATCCACAACCTCAAAGGTCCACTCTGCTTGAATCCCTTGCTGGATTCCTGCTTCCAAAGGCATGAGCTGAAAGGCACATAGATAAGAAGCATCCTTCACCATTCGGATATCATGGGCCAAATTGATATGACCTTCCCTTTCTCCTCCATCAAACTCTAGAATCGACCAGGAAAGCCCGATCACTTTGTTCTCCTCCAGATGAGACTCAATGGCCTGTTCTGGGCCTTCATAGGGGGCATAATCATAAGGCGTGATCCAACACTCCAATACGAGTTTGCCACTTTCTCCTGGTTGGAAGTCATAGTTGTAGGCATAGTTGGCTTGGGGAAATTCGGCTATCCAGTGTTGATTACCCCATACCAAGACCCAAGCATTGTTAACAGGAGGGGTATAGATGTGGTAGTTCTGGGCATGCACCCCGCTGAAGGAGAAATGGTTTTCCAAATAAGCGGGTGTATGACTGGCCCATTTCATTTCTTCTGAATCATAGATCGGGTTAAAAATGAAGGGCCCACCTGAGAGGTCACCATCTACAGCAATTTCAAAAATATCATTTAAATAACCCTCGGGATTGAAGCGCCCAAAGTCCCAATAATCGTCATAGGCCTCGTACAGAAAATACAGGCGATTCAGGCCTTTTACCCAGCCCACGGTTACTTGTACCTCCAAATCCTCTGGAGCAACCTCTGTTCCCTGTCCATCCTCGGTATCCTTGAGGAGGTCTGTCCCATACTGGTATTCCTCGGGAACCATCTCCCAGTCTTCCGTTTGCCCATCGATGCGGGGCATCTGGTCCCGTGGAAACTGGTAGACCTTGAAGACCTTCCCCCCTCGGGCGAGTTGGTAGGTTGGCAGGGGCTGAGCCTGGATATGAGGAAGTACAGATATCCAGAAGGTAATAAGAAGGCTCAGCAGGAATCGTTTTTTCATCATTAGCTTGATTCAGTAAGGTCACTTACAGTTTTTCCCAAAAACTAAGAGGCAATTATGTATGAGTTTAACCCAAGAGTATTCGGTAGACAAATAAATTTAACCGCAGAGGGCTAGGAGGCGAAAAGGAGCTATGCAGAAAAAAACCTAACTTTTTAGCCAAAATAGACTGTTTCATCAAATTAAACCCTATGATCCCCTTTAAGGGGATCATAGGGGCCATTCTCTGTGAATAACTCCCTCTTCTCTGCGGTTAATAAAAAATTGCACTAAAATCTTGATTGAGATAGAAGAGTTTAAACACATAACTTTTAAGGAATTCAACTCCACCAAAGGGGCAAATCCAGTCCCTTAAAAACAGGATTGACCTTATAATAAGGCCCTGGTTCATAGGGGAACTTTTTCTCAATATCATCTATCAGTTCTACCCCAAACCCGGGCTTGTCCGGGATGGTCAGGATTCCATTTTCAATGGGATAGGGGTCCTTGAAAATTTCCCATTTAAGGGGATTGTAGGTCTGGTTCAATTCGCACATATGTCCAGAGGGAACCCCTGCTACCAGATGTATATTGGCAATAGTAGTTAAGCCTCCCACCCAATTATGGGGGCAATACAATTGGCCGTGCTCGTGTATGGTTTGGCCGATAAACCAGCCCTCGGTAATACCGCTGAGGTTGGCGTCGGTTTGAATAATGTTCATGGCCTTGGCTGCTACATAGGGACGTACTTGAGAGCGGTTCCACCAGCTTTCCCCACCAGATACCATCACCGAAGGCATGGCTTCATTGATGGCTATATGTTGCTCTAATGATTTAGGCTCCGTCCAGTGAATAGGTTCTTCGTACCAATAAAATTTCAAGTCCTCCAACACAGGGCACAATTCATTGATGATGGTTTCAAAGCTCCAGGGGAATTTTTCAATGACCAGGTTAAAATCTGGGCCAACCGCCTTGCGTAAGCGTTCCAGAATCGGGATATACTGCTTCATGGTCAGTTTGCTGTACTTCCAACTGGTGCCATTTCGGAATTTGAAGGTGTCGTACCCAGCTGCTTTATACCTAAGGGCCTCGGCTATTAATTCCTCATCTCCCTTGTCGTACCAGGCATGGCTTACGCCGCCGCTGGCATAAATCTTCACTTGATTGGAGGGCTGTTCCTCATGCGACAACAGCTTGTATACAGGTTGGCCTTTGGCCTTACCGATGATGTCCCAGAGGGCATTATTGATGCCCGCCCAGGCACCTTCCGCGAGGCGATTATGCCCCTGGTTGTTACACAAGAAATCGACATCAAATACATTGGCCCCTTTTAATATGGGAGTGATGTAGGTGTCTGTATAAGCTTTCAATTTATCCGGTCCACGGTAAGGGCTACCCTCGGCTATACCGACGATCCCTTTGTTGGTAAAAACCTGAACGAGGGCTGCATCGGATTTCCAAACATACAAGCCTCCGCAGCGCCAAAGGTATTCGCCATCGTGCCTATAAGAAAGGGGAGTTACTTTGATATCGGTGATGTGGATGTCTTCGCGTTCCAAGCCCTCAGCAGGATGGGAGCGCTTGCTTTTATCTATGGAGGCAAACACTCCTTTATGGGTTCTCGATACCAAAGAAATGGGTAGGGAGGTACTAGCCCCTGCGGGGAGCATTCCTGCCAGTAAGGCGACACTTGAATTCTCCACGAAGGTTCGACGAGATAATTTTTTCATGGGTTTGTCATTTTTAATCAAAATTATACTAAGGTTACACAAAATTAGATCTCTTAATTCCCCATAGCCACTCGATTGAGCTTCCAGCCATATTACCCCCTTGAGCTATTGGCTTGCGGGAAAGAGAAGGGGGAAATTATGGCACTTTTGCCTTTACTCTACCTTAACCAAAAGGCAAGGCCCCAAGTCCCCTTATCCAACACCCCATGCCTATTCTGAAAGGGGTCATGGGAGAAATTAAAATTTTTGCCCTGTGCTGAGATGAGAATTATGAAACAAATACTATTCTACCAAGTCCGCTGCTTAAAAAACTCATCCAATTGCGCCCTTGTCATCTTAATTTTAGACGGATTAGCCTCCAACCAAACCAGAAACTCCTGTCGGATTTCGTCTTTCCAGGCTCCATCTATTTCCCCGGAAGTATAGCGTTGTTCACGAAGGCATAAATGGCCAAACTCATCCTTTAAGGCGATAAATTCTCCCTTAAGGACTATCTCTTCTGCCAAATGCGGGGGAATAAAGATCACGCCTTCGCGTTTGGCCAGGACTACATCTCCAGGTATGACCGTCGCCTCCCCTATTCGGATGGGAACATTAATTCCGGTGAGCATCATTTGCATTTGGTAGGAAGGGTGCCAACTTTTCACAAAGGCATTAAAGCCTTCTATTTTTTCCAGGCCTTCCAAGTCTCTTAGCCCCCCATTAAAGACTACCCCGTTCTTGGATTTGGCATAAATGGAGGTACCCAAATTATCTCCAATGATGGGGCCTTCATTGTACTTCCCATAGGAATCGGCCACATATAGGTCTCCTTCTACTAATTCTCCGATAGGCCAGTTGACCATATCGCCTATCATGCCGGTTTTTTCCCCTTCCTCTTCCAATACCTCCCTAATGGCTTGCCGTTTGGGCATGTATTGAGCGGTTAAGGCCCTGCCCGTCATAGCCTGCTTGGGGTGAATGATTTTCCATTCTTCTCCCGCGTATTGGTTCATGTAGCCATTGTTGCGCAATACTGCCCAGGCTTCTTCCAGGGAAATGGCTTTCATCCTTTCAACCAGATCCTGGGGAACCTTAGGTCGACCGTCGGGGAAGCGTTCTCCCTCCCACTTAGGCGTTAGAGCGATAAGTTGCTCTTTAGACAACTTGAGTAATTGGGCGTTTAAGTTAGCCCCCCAACTTATTAAGAGGATAGCGGTGGCAGCGAGAATTTTTACAGTGAATTTCATGATGATGTGTTTAGGGTTAATGCCAGGGAAATTTATAGGAGGGTTTATTCACAAATCGCTCTATATCCAACTCAATCTGCCCCACAGCGCCTGGTCCTAATTCTATTTGAACATACTTCTTGTCGATGGTGTAAAACTGGTAGGGATAATCTATTACTTGTCGAACCCTTTTGATTTGGTGTTCCCCAAACATTCCTCCTTGAATGATTACTTTTCGGCCTTGGGTGGGGTGTAGATTAACCAGTTTTAGGGTAATGCTCTGTGAAGTGATTCTTTCTACTAGTGCGGCTACATCTGAAGGTATTCCCGGACGCTTCTTTTCCGGATCAAAATAACGGATACTGCTGTGCAACAAGCCTCCATGATAGATGTGATTGGGGGCTCCCAACATCAATTGTACCAAGCCCTCCAGAATCACGGGATTTCGTTGAAAGAAATGGTGAACATCCTGTTCATCCGGTTGGGTTTCGTCCTCGCGAATCATTTGGAGGCGCCGAAGAAGTTCCTGGTAATTGGCTTTCAGCATCTCCACGGGAAAATCGGAATTCTTCCCTTCCAAAAAGCCCATCCAAGGAGCTGTATTTTCAGAATCCCCTTTGCCCTTCTGGTAATGGGTATCATTCCATTTAACGGGATCCGTTAGTCGTTTGGCCCTTTCCCAATCTTTTGCCTCTCGAGAAATATACCACAAATGCGTAGGAAACTTAGGCCGCATGGGACGGTAATCCCACCAACCTCTGTCATCATATCGATAGGGAACCAAAAGTTTCTCATTTTCCTTTCGACTTTGATTCTCTACCAACTCGATCACGGACTGGGGGAGTGCCAGATAGGATTTCTTTCCACTTACCAGATAAGCATTGCTAGCCCCAATAACAGTAGCCTCCATTTGATTGTGCAGGCCATGTGGCCAGCGCCATCCATAATAGCCGCCCCATTTCTTCCCATTCATGTTTTCCCCTACCTTCCCCGATAAGCCTACATTATCTGGAAGAAAGCCCTCATTTTCCTCGACCCGCTTCATCCAGGTTGCTGTATATTCCTCTACCCATTTCTTATACTTTTCTTCCCCGGTATACATGTAGGCATTCAGAATTAGAGAGGTAGAAGCGAGATTTAAGGGAACATCTCCTTTCATCATCCGCTCATTCATCGCTTGCAAGATCTTAGGAAAGAGATCATCATTGTTCCAAGCGGAACTGGAATCAATCCCGGGAATGTCCTCATAGGGCAATAGATAATTGGCCAGGATAGGTCGGTGTGTAACCCAGTCTTCAGCCGTATTGATGAAGCGTGGGCCTTTACTTCCATTTAAAGGTGATTTGATCAGCTTTAGTTCTGGATCATAATTCCCGTATTGTGGATCCATATACAGTTCAGCAAACTTGAGGGATCGCTGCTTGAACACTTCATTCGTCGGATCAGTCAGCCCAAAGAAATACAAGAAAGTATAGGATTCTCCATGATGCATCCAGTCGTAGCCAGCATCAAACTCATTGTGAACTTGTCCATATTCGGTGAATTGATGGGTAACTCCCTCCCAAAGAAACCTAGCCAAGCTATCCAGTTCCATAGGTCCCCCCAATGCCACATACAGAGGGAAGTTGAAAAAACTTTCATAGCCATCATCCGACCCATCCATCCCTGGCCATTCTTTCCGCCATTTTAGGGTGCCGTCGGGTAGCGTATATTTTGCCACAAATTCCCTTGCAGCAGGATATATCTGATCCATCAGCTGCCGTTCCCAGAAGGCCCATTCAGGAGGGACACCCTGATTCTTAAGTTGGATGGAGGTAAGCTCTACGCTTTTTTCCATGCCCTGTCCATTGGCCATTGAAAATGACGCGAGAAGGATCCAGAATAAAAATCTAGGGAGAAGGAAGTAGCCAGATCGGTCCATAAGTTTGCGTTCGAGTTTGTTTCAGATGTAGAATAGATACCCACAGACCAAAATCCCATTAGGTAGCTGTGGGATAGTTGAGAATTAGGCCAAGCGATATATTCTATCCGCGTTCAGATGATACATTTTCTGCCGTTCTATTTTGGAGAATTGCTTTGTTATTTCTTCGAAAACACTTGCCCAACTTTGGTAAGAACCTGCTCGTAATACCACAGGCCAATCGCCTCCATAGACCAACCTATCCATGCCAAATTGGTCAATTACATATAAGATATAAGGTTCGATTTCTTCGCGGGACCAGTCTTTACCGATTCGGGTTATAATCCCAGATAATTTGCAATTGACATTGGGTTGTGCTGCCAGTTGCTTAATTCCCTTTTTCCATCTTTCAGAATCTCCTGAAGGTATATCGGGATTACCCAAATGGTCCAAAACGAATACATTTTGGGGGCATTTTTGGGCTACTTTTATGGCTGATGCCAAACGTGGAGTACTCAGCAAGAAATCGAAGCTCAAGTTTCGCTCGGCTAATAGTTCTAAGCCCTGCAAAAATAGGGAAGATTCGTGGGCGCCCTCTGGAAAAGGACCCCGTATACCTCTTAGCAAATCCACCTCGGCCAGTTGGTCGAGGGTTTGAGCGGTTTCCCGACCTTGGTCTAGGGCCAATTTCGCAATGATCCCTTTAATTCGAGGTTCCTTTTGTGCCAAGCCCGCCACCCAATTAGCCTCTTTCACGCCAAAGCCTGCATCAGCCCCACTCTCCATAAATACTATTTTCCCAATATTCACCTCTTTGCTGGCTTCCCTGAAATCGGAAATACCAAAATTGCGATTGATCTCTGGAGCATTATTTAACCATGAGTAGGAAAAATTATCTAAGTCAAATAGATGGACATGGGTGTCGGTTTTAGGAATATCATCTATTTTTTCAATATGTTGTCCCCATATATTCGTACAGGCTGCCACGACAGGGGAAGCGAGAATGAGTTTTTGGGTAAATTTTCTTCGATTCATCTTACCGAAATGATAGGGTTCTCAGATTACCAGAACTGTCGTAAATGCGAACGGAAGGTACCCCATGAGGTATTTTTAAAAAGCCCCCACTTTGAGATAGATAGCCCTGCCCTAGATACAATTCCTTCACCCTAAGTGTCCCATCGCCCATTTCAAATTCCACCCGTACTTCAAGGGGGTTCAATTGGATAATGTTACTTGAAGGAACTTCCTTTTTCTTAAACACCTTCAATTTCCCATCATTCGTGGTAGCAATATGGGCTACATACTCCTTTCCGATAGGCAAACTACCTAAAGACCGGGCATCTCCCTCCACCAAATACCCAGAGGAAACCCCCGAAACAGGCGTAAAGTCACCTTTCCCATTGCCATATAAAACCAAACCTTTATGGGCATCATACCAGCCTGTAATTACCTCGGTGGGGTAATAATTTCCCGTACACAGGACGTCCAGGTGTCCATCTTCATTGAAGTCTCCTGTTTCAAGGCCAAAAATGGGAGCAAATTGCGCTTCTTTCGGCAAGGGGTGCACCGAAAATTGTCCATTGCCCAAATTCTCAATATAGCTGGATAACAGGTAACTAGCTTCCAGCACCTTCATTCCTTCGGTATCCAAGGAAGCAAGGATTTGGTGGATGTCAGCCTTGGCAAATTGGTCGTAGTTGGGGAACATTCGTTTGATGACGGAGAGTTGGTTTATCAACATTCCCCTGGGTGCGACCGGATACTCTTTGCCTTGAATAAATCGGGTAATAATGGCGTCCGTAGCTGAGTTCTTATCAAAGTCTTTGGCGTAGACCCGCAGGGGCTCTGCCTCGCTGGCTTTAAAGGCTGTGTTCGCCCCATGATTTCCGGCCAAGTAATCTATGTCTCCATCTGCATCAAAATCCCCACCCATCAAGCTATTCCACCAACCCGTATAAGAAGCCAAACCACTTTCGGCTGTCTTATTCACAAATTTCCCTTCCTGATTTTCAAAAATAACCAAAGACATCCACTCCCCAGCTAATAACAAATCTACATCCTGGTCATTGTCATAATCCGTCCATAGGGCACTGGAAACCATTCCGATTTTCCCCAAATCTGGCGCAAGTTCCTCTGTCCTGTCAACGAATTTCCCCTGGCGATTTTCCAGTAAATAACTGTTGGGAGCAGCGGGAAATTTACCGGGCACTACCCTACCCCCAATAAATAAGTCCAGATCCTGATCTTGATCAAAATCAGCTGCAATGACACAGGAGCCGCTGGCATCCATTTGGGGTAAAGTACTTTGGCTCCAAGAAAAGTTCCCCTTCCCATCATTGTAATACAACCTATCCTGGTAATGGCCTTTCGAGAAGTATTTGACTGAGCTCCCCCCACTCACTGTATACAGATCCAGGTCCTGATCCCCGTCAGCATCAAACAATAAGGCCCCCATGTCTTCATATTTTGCCGAATTTGCTAGTGATAAAGAGTCAAACTTCCCAGTGGAATTTTGGAGAAAAAATTTGCCCGGTTGATTCCTCGCTCCCCCTACATAAAAATCATTCAGGGCATCTCCATTGATATCTCCAACAGCTATCCCCGGACCGTGGTAGTCATACTGATGGAGTAGCATAGGCTCCAATCTAAAATCAATATGATTATTCTCTTGGTGTCGATAATGGACCTTTATTTTTTCTGAAATCTCTTCGAAAAGATAGGCAGGCTGTGAAGCAATGGAGGTCTTTTTCTCCTCCGATGCATATTCTAGGGTATAGGTGCTGTCTGCTTCTAACTGATCATATCGGTTTTTATGGCCATCGGGCCAGATAACTTCTAGAGAATCTACTATTGAGCATGCCCCTAGGCCCATATGGATTCCGGTCGCCATGCTAGACAAATAGCCCCGAACAGGATAATATTCTGCATACTGTTTGCTCCCATCTGCGAAATAAGCCCTAAACTTGGTGCCTATTCCTCCTCTATTCCCTGATGGCCCCTTCAATTCCAGGTGTATATAATGCTGTGATTCAAAGCTTTCGGACTGATTCTCATATAGAAAAGCTTGAGCATTTAAATTATTTACAACCAGATCCAAGTCTCCATCTTGATCTAAGTCTGCATAGGCCACCCCATGGGACATGGAAGCCTGCCCCATCCCCCATTCAGCGCTCTGATTTACAAATTGTAACTGTCCCTTATTTTGGAAGAGATAGTTGGGGAGATGGACGCTGTCCAACTGGTACAATTGTTCTAGCACTTTGGGTATAGACATTTTGCCACTTCCTATTTGAAAAACCTGGCTTTGATTGCTGTAATCCTGGAAATCGTGGTCTGTGACATCTCTTCGGAATCCATTACTTATGTATACATCAGAGAGGCCATCATTATCAAAATCCGCTATTAAGGGCGCCCAACTCCAGTCCGTTTGATGTAAGTTAGCCAGCCTGCCGACCTCGCTGAAATGCGGCTTACCATCCGGTCCTATTCCCCGATGCAACTGAAGGCTGTTCTTAATAAATTGTGGTGCAAAACCCTCGCCAAGGGTTCGCTTAAAATGCTCAAAATTCATGTCGGCTGTCATGGTTTTTTGACGGCGATTACTTTCTGGTAGCATGTCCATAACCAGTATATCCGGTAGGGCATCCCCATTCAAATCTGCAATATCGACTCCCATACCGTTTCGAGAACTATGTTGAGTGTAGGTGGCTAATTGATTGGTGAAGGTACCCTCCTGATTATTGATGTAGAGCAAATCGCTAGCGATGAAATCGTTGGCCACATATATATCGGGCCAGCCATCTAGATTCAGATCTGAAATAGCCAGGCCTAGCCCATATCCTTCTATAAGAACCCCCGCTTTTTCTGAGACATTTTGATAAAAGGGATGACCCTTATCGGTCATTCCTATGTTTTCAAACAGATGGTCTGTACTAGGTCCCGAACCATCGGTAAGAGTAAGCAGTTTGCTGATATTCGAATAGGGTTCATTGGCATGGTTCATTACATATAGATCTAAATCCCCGTCCCGATCATAATCGAAAAAAGCGGCTTGAGTAGAATGGCTACTATCCGCAATACCATAGTCACTTGCAGCTTCTACAAAAGCTCCCTTATGATCGTTTAAATACAGCAAATTCCGCCTACTCTCAGCATCTCCAAAGCCCCCTACACACAGGTATATATCCATCCACCCATCTTGATTGATGTCCACAACAGATACCCCAGTTACCCAGGATTCATTTTGTATTCCTGCATGTTGAGTAACATCCTCAAATTGGAGTTGCCCTTTATTTACATAGAGTCGTGAACTCACCATATTCCCCGCAAAAAAAATATCGGGTAAACCATCCTTATTAAAGTCAGCCACGCCAAGCCCTGCCCCAGAGTAGATATAGGGGAAATTAAAATAATGGATTGAATCGCTTTCCCTAATAGTATTATGAAAATGGATGTTGGAGTGGCTGGAAGGGATGAGGGCAAAACGAGTTATCGACTGCTTTTGACAGGAAAAAAAGCAGAAATTTAGTAACACAATTACAAAGGATATGGCCTTCTCTCGATGATAAAAACGCATATCTTTTTGTCTTATTGGGGCCTGTTTTTTAATAGAAAAGCCTGCAAGGCGTCAGAATTATTCCCTACCAAAATAAGGGTAGATTCATCCTTTCGGCTTAATTTTGCCAAAGATTTCACGTCTCCGGAGGCCAAAAACCCACTTTCTAGAGGAGGTATGGCTAAAAAGCCCCCTTGCCCATCTCCTTTCAACACCAAACCCAAGCCTGCATCATTTCGGGCGGTTTCCACTTCTGAACTGTACATATTGCCCGCTAAAACCAGGTCTAAATGGCCATCCAGGTTTATGTCTTCGACTAAAATTCCATTTATGGAGGAAAATTGGGCTTCCACGGGTAATGGATGCATCTCGAATTGCCCATTCCCCAAATTCTCCACATAGGCACTGGCAAAAGTTTGGGCGCTATAGTGCGTAGCCGCTTGGAGGGCACTCTTTCCATACACTTCTTCCAATGTGGCCGAGGCAAATTGGGTATAACGGGGAAACTTTTGGGAAAGAATAGGCATTTGTTCGGAAGAACACTGTTTTCCCCTCAAAGGAAAGAGTTGACCCTCATTGAAGTATCCCAACACGATGTCTAAACTTCCGCTCTCATCGAAATCATGGACATAAACCGGAAAGGGCTCCGCCTCCGAGGCTTGGTATTTATAATTCAGGCCCAGGTTACCTGCTACATAATCCATGTCTCCGTCTTGGTCCATGTCAGCCTGGGCGAGGCTATACCACCAACCAGAGGAATTAGAGAGAGCTGATAGAGAATCCTGAATGAGCTGATTACCTTCGTTTTTATATAGGGTAATGGGCATCCATTCTCCTACCACCATGAGGTCTAAGTCCTGGTCATTATCGTAATCTGTCCAAAGGGCATCACTTACTAAACCTGGCTTTATTTTAGCACCAAATACTTCCGCTGTAGCATCTGTGAATTTCCCTCCTTCATTTTTCAGCAAAAAAGAAGGAGGAGCTATAGGATATTGTCCGGGTACGATCCTGCCCCCGACAAATAAATCTATGTCCCCATCCCGATCAAAATCGGCAGACCTTACACAGGCCGTACTTGCCCTCATTGCAGGAATCGCAGCTGAGTTTCTTTCGAATTGTCCTTTGCCCGTATTAATATACAGACGATCCTGATAATGGGAAGAACCCGATTCCCATTCATTGCTGCCACTACATACGTATAGATCCAGGTCATTATCTCCATCGGCGTCAAAGAACGTGGCACCTGTATCCTCAAAGCGTTTGTCATCCTCCCAGGCAGGTAAAAAAGTAGGCCCAAATTTTCCTTGTTGGTCTTGAAGCCACAATTGCCCAGGCCTATTCTTGGATCCCCCTACAAATAGGTCCACTAAGCCATCCCTGTTGACATCTCCGATAGTCATACAGGGCCCCAATTGAGAATACTTGTGCGGCAGCAATATCTCCTTGTAGAAATCGTCATAGGAAATCTCCTCGTTCTGGATAGTAAGACCTAACGCATCGCCTATTTCCGAGAAGAGCTTTGGTAACTCAGGGACTGGTTTGGAAGAAATGGTGTTTTCTTGTTTGATGGTAATGAGCTGGTTTATGGCAACATCCTGAAGGGTACTAAGCGTTCCATTGGGCCATCGAACTTCTATTTCATCAAGGGTATTAATATCTCCTAGTCCGAAGTGGATCAAGGGTTCTACTGCAGATTGAAAGCCTCTGCTGCTTTGCACATATTGGTATTGGTGGGAATTACCAGTAGTAATTATTATGGCTGCTCCTATGCCATATACATTATCCTGGCTTCCCTCCAAGCTAATTTGAATATAATGTGTACCCTCGCTTTGCCGGGATACATTTTCATAAATGCTTGCCAGATCATCTACATTGTTGAGTACCAAATCCAAATCCCCATCTCTGTCCAAATCGGCGTAAGCACTCCCAGTAGAAAAGCCTTCCAGGTCAATTCCCCAACGGTCAGACTGATTAGAAAAGCGAAGATTACCTTCATTTCTAAAGGTATAGTTCTTTAATTTGGCAACCGGAAATTTGTCAATTAGGTCCATGGTTTGGGTGGTTTGGGGATCATAGACCTTTTGCCCCAGATCATTGAGAATGTCTTTGTATTGAATATCCCTCCGAATGCCATTACCAATAAAGAGGTCTTTCCAACCATCGTTGTCCATATCAAAAAACAAGGGACCCCAGCTCCAATCTGTTTCGGATACCCCAGCCAATTCAGCTATTTCGCTAAATCGCCCCGCCCCAGAATTCAATTGCAAGGTATTCTGCATATATTGATAGTAGTAGCCTTCTGCCAACATACGTGCGAAGCGCTTCGTATCCATACTGGCCATATTTGCTTTTTTTCGGTAATTATCTGCTGCCTGCATATCGCAGACCATCAGGTCAGGCAAGCCATCATTATTGATATCTGCCGCATCACTGCCCATACTGGAAAATGAAGTATGCCCCATTGAGCCTTCCAACGTATTGGAAAATGTGCCATCTCCCTTATTCTGGTATAAGCGATCAGGTTCAAAAAAATCATTAGCTACATAGATATCTGGATAGCCATCTTGGTTAAAGTCTCCTATAGATGCGCTTAATCCAAACCCAAAATGGGTTATACCCGCTTCCTTACTGATCTCTTCAAATTTTATCTGCCCATTCTCCCCTCTACCTAGATTCCGGTAGAGTTTGTCGGCCTCGGAAGGGTTGGGATTATTTTGTAAGGAGAATAATACTTCCTGATTTGAAAAAAATCGTGGAGAATGATTTACCAGGTACATATCCAAATCTCCATCCAAGTCATAATCGAAGAAATGAGCTTGAACGGAGAAACCCGCGTCGTTAAGTCCGTATAATTTCGCTTGTTCTTTAAATTTTCCGTTTTGTTGGTTGATGTATAAGAGGTTGTTTCGAAAACTGCCATGCCCGGATCGGCAGACATACACATCTAGCCAACCATCGTTGTTCACATCTGCCATCGTTACGCCAGTAGTCCACAAATTGCTCCTAATAATACCTGCGCTAATGGTTACATCTTTGAATGTTAATTGCCCTTGATTGAGGTACAAGCGGTCTCCTACCATATTCCCCGTATAGTAAATATCTGGCAGGCTATCGTGGTTTAAGTCCCCAATGGCTACTCCTCCCCCATTGTAAAAGTAGGGGTAGGAAAGAAAATTCTGTCTTTCATTTTCCTTCAATTGATTGGCAAAGTCAATCCCAGATTCCTCTGGACTCACACTTCTAAATAACGGATTGAAAGTAAGCTCATTTTGAGGTAGCTCTGTACAACCTACACACCATAATAGAAAAAGTATATATATGGGGATTTTCTTCATAGTCTATTTAAGCTACTAAATTTAGCTGGATTGATCCCGGTTGGAATATGCCTGAATACATGCCATACATAACCTTCTCACCTGATTAAGAGAGGAAATGCCAGATTGCAAAATCTGACATTTCTCATTTCTACTTGTTAATATGCAGCTTGGACGAACGAATGTCACACGTTCCTATGTCATCTCCTAATTGGGAGGGTATTGTGTTAGATTAGGCATCAGATCCAGTTCAGCTACTGGCACGGGCCAGTATTCGTGCTGTCCTCTTACAAAACCCAGTGGGCTCAATAATTCTTCTTGTAAGCCCCAACGAGCCAGATCATAGTACCGATGTCCTTCAAACAGCAACTCTTTTCTTCTTTCTGACCGGATCAGATCTCTCAGGGCAGCCTGACCGGTTTCTGTAGTTGCCGGGGTTAAGGCCCGGGTTCGAATTTGATTTAAGGATTCAAGGGCAGGTGTAGGATTACCTGCCTCATTCGAAGCTTCTGCATGATTTAGCAAAATTTCTGCATATCGAATAATGGGAAAATTCACATCGTGGTTATTGGCCTGGGCCATGTTTTTCCCTTCTGGCAGATATTTCCGGGTATTAGCCCCATTAAAATAGGTTGTATTCATATTACCAGAGGGAAAAGGTTCTTGAATCCCGTCTCCATCCGTATCAATCATATCTGGCGGCTCGGCACCTTCTACTAAGATAAAAGCCTTCCTACGGATATCTTCCGGAAATTCTGCGTACTGTTCGTAAGAACCAACGCTGGGAGAGAACCAGTTGGCCCACCCAATTAGCGGACTCCACATGAAGGAGTAAAAGTTCTCCGTAGAATTTCCCCAGGCTCCAGGGGCTAGCCCTACTGCCTGGTATTCCATAATGGATTCTGCACTATTTTCCATTTGCCCGTTGAACATCTTGATATAGTCTTCTGCAGAAGTTAGGGTATAGGTACCTTGGTTTATCACCGCTTCTGCTGCATTCGCTGCTTCTTGCCATTTCTCTTGGTAGAGGTATATTCTGCTAAGAAGGCCATTTGCTGCCCCTTTTGTTGCTCTTCCTACGGGGTCGCCTGCATCTACAGGCAATACAGCCACCGCATCCATTAGGTCTTGCTCCATTTGCCCATATATGATGGATTGGTCTGTTCGTGCCAATTCTGAATACTCTTCTCTTGACAAGGGGGTAGTTACAAATGGGACATCTCCGAAAGCGACCACCAAATTATAATAATACAGTGCCCGCAAAAACTTGGCTTCCCCAGCATATCTAGCCTTTAAATCTGCATCCATATCTATTTCAGGAAGTTTATCCAAGAGAATGTTGGCCCGAAATATCCCTTTATATCCATCATACCACCTTGCAGATGAAAATGGGTTACTGGGAAACCACCGAAAATCACTTGCAGCTCTGAAAAAGGTACCGTAATCTCCGTTATCTCCCGTTAACTCATTAATGTCATCACTCGGGCAGTCGCCTAACCCATTAATGGCTTCCCGATACATTCCTTTAGAACTAATAATATCATATACGGCTGTGAGGGCCTGTTCTGCATCGGAGGCATTTTTAAAAAAGTTTTCATCTACCACGCCATTTTCAAATTCTTTGGTCACAAATTCCTCATCGCAGGCAGTAAAAAGGAAGAGGATTGTGCAAAGCATAAAGCTTTTGAAAATTACATTTTTATACATGATCGGTTGATTTATAATATTTTATTCAGCAATGTTGAAAGAATGGATTCAGATATGCATGATGTATTAAAATCCTACATTTATTCCGACGGTCCAGTTGCGTACTTGGGGATATAAATCCTGGTAGATTCCTGCAACGGCACTACTATTGTTATCCAAGCCAACTTCGGGATCAATTCCAGAAAAATTGGTCAATACAAACAGATTTTGTCCGGCAACATAAATCCTGGCATTGGTTAATTTTATGGCATTCAGGAGGTTGGGGGGAAAATTATAGCCAAATTGCAAGGTCCTCAAGCGGAGAAAAGAACCATCTTCAATTAAGTGGTCTCCCAAGATGATGTTTTGATTGGGATCCTGCAAATGTGGTCTGGGAACGGAGTTACTGGTACCCGGACCATTCCAGGCGTTAATGGTTGTACTACTTTTATTATATGCACGACCAGATGCTTCAAGTTGGGAGCGTGCAATATGAAATATATCATTCCCTTGTACCCCAAAGAATTGGAAATTCATATCCACAGCTTTGTATCGAAGGGTTCCTCCGAAGCCATAGGTAAAGTCGGGAATTGGATCCCCTACTACTTCTTTATCCTCATTAGTAACTCTACCATCTCCATTTAGGTCTGCCCATTTGAAATCTCCAGGGCCGGTTCCTGATTGTTGATAAGGAGAAGAGGGTTCCCCATCCATACCATTCGCTTCATCAACCTCTTGTTGAGTTTGGAATAATCCCAACGTACGTCGAGCAAGAAAGACACCCAGGGGAAATCCTGGTCTTGTAACCACTGTAGCACCTGAGCCAGAATACGTATAGGCCACAATTTCGTCTAAGCCACCTAAGTCAACTACCTCACTATTGAAGGTGGATAAATTGGCATTAAAATCATACGTGAAATCGCCAGTTAACTTTCTAAATCCAACTCCAAACTCGAAGCCTTCATTGGAAAGCTCTCCGACATTGTCAACGGTTGTTTCTAATCCAGAAACACCGGGTAGCTGTAGAACCAGCAACATATCTGTTCGGGTTCTATTGAAATACTCTGCACTAAAGGTAAGTCGTCCTCCCATCATCCCCAGGTCTGCGCCCACACTATACTCTGTAGCTGTTTCCCATTTCACACCCGGATTAGCCAAATCAGAAAGGGCTGCCCCTAAGGAAGAGACCCCTGTTTGGTTACCAAAAGCATAATCAAAATCCGTGCTTAGGGTGGCCAAATAACGGAAGTTCCCTATTGCATCTGAGCCTACCTGCCCCCATCCTCCTCGAATTTTTAAATCATTAATAAAGCCACTGGTATTCCAAAAAGGTTCTTGAGACACACGCCAGCCAGCCGTAAATGAGGGGAAAAACCCAAATTTATTCTCAGGGCCAAACTTGGAGGAGCCATCTCGCCGGAATGCTGCCGTTAATAAATACTTATTGTCGTAATCATAGGTCAGCCTACCAAAGATGGAAGCTAATGATTCTTCTACCAAATTACTGGTAGAAATCAGCTCTGTTGCACCTATAACGACTTGGGTGAAAACATCCGTATCATATCGCGCTGTAGTACTTAGGGATTTAAATTCAGACTCCTGAGCAGAAGAACCCGCAGTCAACACAAAATTATGAGCCCCTATACTATTGGCATAGGTCAACACATTATCCCATTGCCAGAATAGAGAATTATTTCGGGATTGATTAATCGTAGATAAGTCTCCGGAATTCAGCAAGCCTTCCTCCCAAATAGGGGTAAACGAATAATTATTAAAATTTTGAATATCTGCGGCAAAAGTAGTCCGGAATGTCAAGCCTTTTAGGGGGGAGACCTCCAGATATACATTGCCCAGAATTCTATCTGTAGAGTTATCTCGGGTAGGCAAGGACCATTGAGAGACCTGATTCCTTCTTCGCTCCAAACGGGTATCAGTAGGTCCTGCAAAACCTGTTGTAGAATTTTCGTTATCAAAGACCGGAATAGTAGGTAATCCTTGATAGAGGTTGGTAAAGGCACCATGAATAAAGGTTCGGTTACCTGCATTATTGTTAAACTGAGAGCCTCTACTGTAGGAAAGACTGTTCCCAATTTTAATTTTATCATTAATTTGGTTGTCAGTATTGGCACGGAAAGATACCCGTTCCTGAAATGTCTCTAACATGATGCCTTCATTATTGAAGTAATTCATGGAGACAAAATATTGATGCTTCTCAGATCCTCCAGAAACGGCTAATTGATGATCTGTGATCCAACCATTGCCAATGACCTCATCTATCCAGTTGGTTCCTTCGCCTAAGGAGGCGGGATTGTCGAACGGGGGCGTTTCGCCCGCTGCTTCAAAAGCAATATTCATATTCTGGGCAAATTCAGCAGCGTTCATCGGTCGTGGAAGATTGCTTGTGGGTTCTTGTATCCCATAATACCCACTATAATCTACCCTAGGCTTACCAATTCTCCCTCTTTTGGTCGTAATCAGTACCACTCCATTTGCTGCCCGCGCGCCATAAATGGCTGTAGAGGCTGCATCTTTTAGGATGTCTATTGACTCGATATCATTGGGGTTAATTGTAGCCAAAGGATTGGAGTTTTCATTGTTCCCAGCAGAAACAATTACCCCATCGATTACATACAAGGGATTGCTATTGTTGATGGTCCCAACCCCTCGAATTCTTACAACTATCCCCCCGCCGGGTTGACCTCCATTGGACGAAACATAAACGCCAGGAACTTTTCCCTGTAGCGCAGCGTCTAGGGTAGGCGATTGTATTTTGGTAATTTCATCTGATTGTATAGATACAATCGAACCTGTAACATTACTCTTCTTTTGGGTACCGTAGCCTGTTACAACTACTTCATCAAGAGAAGACTCGCTAGCAAGTAGCGTGACATTAATCTCCGTACGGCCTGCAATGTCAATTTCTTGAGTGGTATACCCTAAGTAGGAAATGATTAAGGTACTGATATTGTCTGCGACGATAAGTTGAAATTTACCTTCCTCATCGGTCAATGTTCCCTGAGTCGTACCTTTTACTCGGACTGTGGCACCTACCAGGGCTTGCCCATTTTCATCGATTACAGTACCTGAGAGATTTTGTTCCTCCAACAACTCTTCCGTAGCACGAATTACGCTTGCTATTTGTGCCTCTCTTTCTTTTACTGTTTTTTGGACACTTAAGGCCTGACTTTCTTCCAGCCTTTGAATTTGCTCGAATTTTCGAGTGAGCTTTTTAATTTTTCGCCGGCTTGTCCGATCCTCTTTAAAAACGATCCCATATTTTTCTGTTAGCTGCTTGTACCGAAGTTCTGTTTGATACAAAGCTCGATTTACAGCAGCTTCAAAAGAATCTTCTGGGTAAAACTCAAAATTGATCTCGATTTTGGATAGCAACTTTGCATTGTAGGTAATAATTACCTGGTACTTTTCGCTGATTTGGTCCAAGACCTGATTTAAGGGTAGGGTTTGATTTCCCTCCCCTTTTACATGTAAGGGACCAAACCCAATCAAACAAATTGCAGCAAGTAGCTTGAATTGCTTAAAAAATGGGTTGGGTAGTAGTCTTTTTTTCATAATTTCGGGGGTTTTTAGAAAACTAAATTGAAACTGGGGCGGATTGTGGCGATCTGCTCCAGTAATCTTCTACATCTTTAGTGTGTCATATTCATTGTTTATTCGTGTTTGCCTGTTATGAAATATCTTTTTCCTTCGGATCTTATATGTATGCCATAAACTTCACTTAGGGTTTGAAGGCTAACCCCCAGATCCTTGATTGGGACCCCTCCTGAAATGACTTCCTCTTTTACTTTTTCGGACTGGATGACGAATTGAATACCGTAGATATCTTCAATCTCATATAGAGCTTCCTGCAAAGGAGTGTTGTTAAAGATCAGCGTTCCTGCTTTCCACGAGGAATTTTCCAGGGCAGAAGCATTATTCCTATTCTCTTTTAATTTCTTTTGCTTCTTTGAATAGGTAATTAGGTCGCCGGGATTCATTTGAATGACCCCGGTTTTAAGGTCATTTACCTCTAAATCCACTTTACCTTCTTCGAGAAATACCTTGGTTTGGTCATTTCGCGCGTTTACGTTAAAAGATGTTCCTAGTACCATAACTCTAAGGTCTTGGGTAAGTACCTGGAATTGGGAATTTGTTTCGGGCATTTTTTTTACTTCAAAAAAGGCTTCACCCTCTAACCTGACCTCCCTGGGATTCTGAGAATTGTAGCTTAGTCGGGAATTGGCATTTAAGATGACTTTTGAGCCATCGGATAGAATATGTTCCTTTTGCTCGCCATAATCCGTACTGAGGAGCACCTCTCCATGGTGGAAAAATTGAACATAACTGAACCATGACAGTAAGCCTATAAGGGCAATTGCTCCTGCAAGTTTCCAGGTATTTTGTAATGGAGCTATCCAGGCCCTCGTTTTTCTTTTCTCTTGTCCCTCTTTATTCTCCAATTGATCCAATACCCCTGAAAGTACTCTGTTTGCTTGATTGGGGTCATTTGGGATCTTATTAAATGAAATCCCTAATACCAGAACTTTTCCCATCTTTGCTAATTCCCAATGATCAGGATGTTGGTTAAAATAAAGTTCCCAACTTTCCATATCTTTAGCATCAGACTGTTTGGCCCAATTGATGAAACTCTGATTATTCAACCACTGTTCGAGCAGTTCTTTTTCTTCTTCGTTTAAATTCATTTCTTATGGTGCTCCAATAATAAATGGAAGATTCCCATCCATTCCTTATCTGTTACCTTTTACTAATAAGAAGGGGAAGGTGGGTTCTTATACTAGTGTTTTAAACAAAAAGATGAGATTTCTCTTCTTGACAGGATAGCAAGGTCAAAAATATGTCCACAGGAAGTAAAAAGTGGGGGATATTTCTATTATTAGCCATATTGCGGGGGTTAACTGTAGGTTCCACGCTAGAATTGGCTAACAAAAATCACTCCCTGAGAAAAAACATTCAAAAGTTTCTGAAGCCCCTTATTTCTTCGGATTTTTTTCAAGGCTTGATAGAGGGTGTTCAATACCGTCTGGTTGGTAATTCCCATCACTTCAGCAATTTCTTTAGTGCTCAACCCATTGTGATACCGTAAGTAGATAGCTTCTCTTTGCCTCCAGGGCAATTGGTTAAGGTTTTGAGCTAGGATTTCACGAATATGGCGCTGGTTTTCTTCCTCCAATCGAAGGTCTTCTGGAGAAAATTGAATATCGGTTTGAATTAAAAAATCGATATCGAATCCATCTTTCCTTCTACGTTCTTTTTTTACTTTTTCAATCAAACGCCTTCTAAGAGAACTAAATAAATAGGCTTTTACTTGCAAGACGTTCCCAAGGCGCTCATGGGATTCGAAAAGATACATAAACATCTCCTGTATGCATTCTTCCACCAGAATGGAGTCCGGGACAATTTGATATCCATAATGCTTCAGGTAATCGTAATACCTCAAAAACAGGATTGCCAAAGCTTCTTTACTTCCTTCTTTAATTTTAGCAAATAACTCCTTGTCATTCCAATGGTCCATATTATTTAATTTAATGAACCAATTTTTGAAATCCAATTAGTCCACTAATAAACCTGCTTCTAAAGATTTCCTCCCATTTCCGAACTACCTGCTTCCGAAGGGGAAATTTTCAATCACGGCAGACAGGTCTTTTTCCGATTCAAATGGACAGTACAGCCCCTCCCGGCATACCCGTCCGCCCCCAATCTCCTATTGGGAGCGGACGATCCGGGTAGGCTCGATGAACGGCCTGTAGCATCTGAAGGGGCGTACAGATCAAGGCACTCGTAAGCTGGTTCTGGCGTATAATGCATTCACATTACAGTCGAACTCCAAGACCTATGCTTGGAATAGGTACAATAGTATTAGATTTAATGGATGAGTTTCCTAATTGAACTTCTCCATCTGAAATAAGAGGAATAGCGAAAACAGCTTCTGTCATGATGTAAAATCTTTCCTTTTTGATGAATAGCCTCCACTCACAAACTGTAGGGGCTTCAGCTCAATATAAATTTTGGGGTCTCGCTTTTGTTGTGAATATGAACTAAAAGATAGTAGGGTAAGAGCTACTATGATCAAATAACATTTCATGCTCAGATTTGATTAAAAATCCCATTTTTTGTCAAAATATTGTATAAGACTCAAGGGAGTATTTTTACCCCTCATTGCCCATCTCTTCCGACAAAGATTCCTCCTCACTGCGGTCGTCGGAGACGAGATGACGGTACGTTTCGGCTTATAAAGCCTTACGAGTAAGTGCGATACAGTCGATTCGTTTGGGTATTAGAACTCACAAAAAGATGCGAATCAAGCGTGAGATCCTTCAAAAGCCAATTATGACGCAGTAGGGACAACCCTTAATTCACATGAAAGAAACATTGGCTCCCCTTGCTAAATCGAGCCATAGGACCCTTTGAGACCTCCCTGACGTTCAATATCATCATGGACAGAGGAACGAACCTTTCTCCGGTCAAACGAACTCCTTGCTAGCGGCATTCTCCTCTCAGCAAGCGCAATACCCATAGTCCTCTTCTAGCAAGAAAACTTTTTAAGTTAGATTGTGGAATACTATGGATTATTATCCATGAGAAATTATTATTCTCTTGACAAAGAAGGATGGAACTAGACAGATATAGTTTAGGAGGAACAAAAAAGTTTAGTGTACTTTTTTGTCTGATTTACTACAAAAATTAGGGGAATTCTATATCTATCAATCGCCATAATTTGTGACGATTTTGTGACGGAAATACCAGAAGTTCAGTCTTATAACGATTAAATTAATGAAAAACCCCGTTAAAACGCAATTTAACGGGGTTTGGTGGGCCCACCAGGGCTCGAACCTGGGACCCCCTGATTATGAGTCAGGTGCTCTAACCGGCTGAGCTATAGGCCCTATCGCTCTTTTCTAAAGCTGTGGGCAAATATAACAGGAATTTCACTGCTAACCAATCAAAATGGAAGCCAAGATGGGACAAAGCCTGAGAAATTCATACAGGACTCCTGGCCTTTATTACAGCAATTCTGACCAAACATCAATGGGAAAAATATTTTCCTAAATTATTCCGTATCTTTAAAGTAAATTTATCGTAGGATCCAACGGGCGTACTTTGTTATATTTAGGGCCTAAAAGCCGAGCTAAATGGTTATTGAATCACAATCCTTCCCCTTACAATGTATACTCCTGATTGATGACGACGAGTCAACCAACATGTTGAATGAAATGGTGTTAGAGGAGGTAGGAATAGGAGAAAAAATTCACGTAGCTTATTCGGGCAAAGAAGCCCTAGAGTACCTACAAAAGTGCTTAGAAGGTTCGGATACCTCCTTTGTCTTACCCGAATTGATTTTTCTGGATGTGAATATGCCTCTAATGAATGGCTTTGAATTCATGGAAGCCTTTAGAAAACTGAAAGACAAACGCCTAGAAAACATTAAGGTGGTGATCCTTACCACCTCCCTCCTACTAGAAGAATACCGAGAACAGTATGCCCATCACCGCATCACGGCTTACCGAAACAAACCCCTAACTTGTGACCTCGCACTAGAGATTCTGCAGAGTGTGAGGTAATAGTTTACTGAAATTGTAGATTTAATTTACGTGCGGAGACATCTAAAATGCGGTGCTTGGGGGCGGCTAAAGTGAAGGATCTGGTATTTTGGGGATTTTTCCTACTCTTTTTCCCACAAAAAAGGGCGAAAAGAATATGTAAAATAGCTTCTCGCAAAGCTAGGTCATTTTTCTCCTCCACCAACAACAGGCCTCAACGCCCGCTTATAATCGTACATGTACCGCATAAATAGGGATATTCCCTTATACTGGAAAACCACTCCGATGAGGAAGATCAATCCGTTTAGGGCCATTTGTTGGGAAAGAACCAACTCCTGGTTAGCAAACCAAGAGTTTCGCGTGGCGATGGAAGTAAGTAAAACGGCGACTAAGCCCGCTACCGTTAGGATGAGCATGCTCCCAAGTATACCCCAGTATTTGGTATGGATGCTGGACTTCTGGCCAATACTTGAGGCGGAAACAGGGGGTTTCTTATACGTTTTGTAATTGGGAGCCTTTTGGGTGGTTGTATAAGAATAGGCGTTATGGCGAAAAGGACCCTGGTTTTCAGGCTCTTTCTTGGTTTTCTGTGTATATTGATAGGCTTGATTACCCGCTTTATTTTGAGCGTATTGAAATGCACCATTCCCGTTACCAGGATTATCTTGAACCCCTCGAGCCCTGTTCATAAAGTAAGAAGTATACATGGCGTTGTATACCCTTCGCTTATGATCATCTCGAAGCATTTCATATGCTTCTGTGATTTCAATAAATTTCTCCTGGGAACTAGCTCCTCCGTTTTGATCGGGATGATATTTTAAGGCCAGCTTGCGATAAGCTCGTTTTATAGCTTCTCCATCAGAATCAAATGTAAGCTCCAGGATTTGATAGTAATCTTTCATATACTCAGAAATCCAGGTTAAATATACAGGGATTTTACCTAATTCGCAGCAATCTGTTTCCGTAAAGCATAATTTACCACTGAACTAGTAATAATGTAGCCTGATCGGTTAAAAAGTTTGGATAACAGGAACTTCGAAATAGCCTATGCTCAAACTTGTGGAAATTCCTCGCACTCAATCTATAGCATTTCCTTTGTAGGCTAACGATTTACCCTTTGAAATGTTGAATACATGGAATGGCAAGCGTGTAGGAATCTGGAGAAATATGAAAAAATACGCCTACGAAAGTGCACTTTCTAGCAAGATTTCAACCTGCCGCTTCTTGACGTCCCACAGCTCGGAACGCATAGATAATCAGCAACACCAAGGCACAAACAATTCCAAGAATTCCCAAAATAATTGATACCAAAGTATTCACGGGAAGCATGGCATGTTCTCCGCCTTCAATTCCACCTAAGAGACCAGAAACCGCAAAGCATGAGCTGCTCATATATTGAAAAAACAAGGAAAGACTCAGAAGCTGTAATTGAGCAATTTTCTACTGAAGTATGGACCAAAAGTCCATATTTTTTTTCGCTAAGAAAAAAATTGATCTCGCTACTCAAGGAGCTCGATGGATTCGTCTTGGACATGATGGGTATGCCCACAGCTTGCAAAAGCGTCAAAGGCAGTAACCAATCCTCTAACATACGTTTTAAAGGTGCTAGGTATTAGGTGAAAATGCTAAAAATAGGTTCTGTACATAAGCTAGGAATAAACCTACTAAAAAAACCATTTTT
>JBCCTX010000070.1:0-25365 GCA_039197765.1 Bacteroidota bacterium | reverse complement strand
TCCTATCAATAAACAGTAAAAAATAAACAATAACTATCGATGAAGTAAGATCACTTTGGATACGAGGGGGCTAAGAAAGTTTTGCCACAACGCTCTCTTCTCAATGTTCTGTGATCTCTCATCTCATTAAACACTTTAATCATATCAATCATGAAAAGATTAACATTAGCTTTCGTATGTGTATCCATGGCTTTTTTCGTACAAGCTCAGGACTCAGGGTATGAACAAGTCATGAAAGAAACAGCGGCAAAATGGGAGGGCTTTGTAGGGCCGGATGAAGCGTTAGAACTCGCCAATACCTATGAGCGAATTGGAAAAGTCGCGAGCAAAGAATGGCTACCAAGGTATTACGCTGCCCATATGTATATTGTCAGATCTTTCAATGTAGAAGAAGGGAAAGATGATATATTAGATAAGGCTCAAGAACACCTGGATGCAGCATCCAACTTGGGAGGAGACGAATCGGAGATTGCCGCCCTCCAAAGCTTTTTACACTTGGGAAGACTCGTTGTAAATACGATGGTACGGGGGATGACTTATAGTGGGAAAGTGGTCAAGGCTGCCGAAAAGGCCATTGAACTCAATGAAGCGAATCCCCGAGGTCATTATATCCTCGCTATGTACTATGAAGGGATGCCCAAATTTATTGGAGGGGGAATGGATGCAGCATGTCCACACTATCAGGCTGCCAAAGAGTCCTTTGACGCTTACAAGCCCGTCTCTGAACTCCACCCAACCTGGGGCAAAGATAGTACCCTAGAGAAGGTGGGGAAATGTAGTTCAAACTAGAGGAAGTCTTCCACGATTTATTAAAATGAACATATTACCCCCTAGCTCCTTTATCGGTGAAAAGATGGAGGCAAGTAATAAGAATAGGGGGTAGATTTTTATACAGATCCCTTTAGGTTTAAACGTGAACCTTTACGCTTCAGAATATGTTAAGGCCAGAAAAACCCCGAACACATAACTTACGACTCTGAACCATAAATTTGATGAATCTCGAACAATTTGCACAAATCGGAATCTATATCCATGCAGCCTTAGGGGGGATAGCGCTGCTCATGGGGACCCTCATCCTATTTTTGAAAAAAGGGACAAAAAGACATAAGCAACTCGGCCGAATATTCTTCAATGCCATGCTCGTATCCTGTGTACTTTCTTTGGTGATTTCTATGTTGCCTGAACACCACAATCCCTTTTTATTCTCCATAGGAGTCTTTAGCATATATCTTATTGTTACAGGAAGGCGGGCTATAAAGTATCGCAAGCTCTCCGCTCAAGGCTTGCTGTATGACAAAGTCCTTTCTTGGGCAATGGTAATAACAGGCTTTGCCATGATAGTTGGCCCCCTCCTTCGTTCGGGTTCTATTAATATCGTATTGCTTGTATTTGGTTTGATTGGTCTGCTATTTTCTGGACGAGATCTCTTGTACTATAGAGACCTTAAAAAACTAAAGCAATTGTGGCTTCGCCTACACATAGGCAAAATAATGGGGGGATATATCGCTGCAGTTACTGCCTTTCTAGTCGTAAATGAGGTCATTCCAGGTATCTGGGTGTGGATTGTACCTAGTATTTTAGGAAGTGTATATATCAGGTATTCCTTGAGAAAGTTCCCCCTAAAGCATAAGGCTGCTGCTTTCTTACTGATCGGTACCTGTACCCTTAATGCGGGATTTTCCCAGGTTTATGTGGAGAAGCAGACACGACATAGGTTTGCACAGCTGAATTTAGGATTGGACTATCAAACGCATTCCCAGGGTTCCAGTGCCTTTATTAACCGTTTTGGAGGAATAGAGACCTTCGATCTTCCCCAAAACCACATCCCTCGCTTTGTCATTGGGGGAACCCACTTTTGGGGGCATGCAGATTTTTACATTGCCATTCCCTTGTCGTATCCTGAGAAAGAATCATCCAATCAGGTTTCAGCATTTGGTAGCAGCATAGAGACTGTATTCAAATACTATCCCTGGCGTATCACGGCAACCAAAGTTCGTCCGTATGTTGGACTTTCAATGAGTCCCTACTACTTCATCCAGGACAATCAATTGCTGGATTTTGGCGCTGGTCCATCCCTTAGGCATACATCGGTTCCATTGCTAGGAGGATTGACTTATAATACAGGTAATCACTTGGTCGAGCTAGGTCTTACTTGGAATTACCATAACAATCAGACCTATTACCTAGATAGGACACAGACGTCGGAGATTCGTACACCTCCACTCTACTTCAACCTTTCTTATAGACACATGATAGAAACTACCCAAGGAGCAGAAAAGGACTGGGAATCTGGGAAAACGGAAGAGATTACCGAACTCCTGGATAGTCGAGGAAAATTGAATAGTTGGTTTGTAGGAGTAGGTATGTCCTCAGCCTTCTGGCTGGGAAAGAGTGAATACAACGAAGAGAATCAACCTTTTATGGAACCTTATGGAATCTCCGTATTTCCCGATTTCTCGGTTGGGTATTACCTCAATAGATCTGATATAAATTTTTCCCTGAATTACAGGGCCTATTCTCATGGAGTTGAGACCTATGGAGTGGATCAATTCTTAAAACGCAGGTCTTTTGGCTTTGAAATAAGTAAATTCGTATGGGATTACAATGGATTTGTTCCCTTTATCGGGCCTATTATCAGCTCTGAAAGGCTTCGTTTTGAGGAAAGTTTTGAAAATCAATCCACGCAAGAGGTAACAGCGGATAAATGGAGTTGGGGGATTACCTTCGGATGGGACATTAGACCTAACCGGCTTCAAAGTTGGATTCTCCGCACCAACCTGCGTTGGTATCCAGACCTGAACCTTGGACTGGAGAATGGACAAGCAGTCAATTTCAGCAACTTAGAATTCAACTTTATTCAATTAATTGTGTACCCAGATAGATTTTTTTAGTTTATGTGAATATGAAACGTATAAGGAAATCAGGAAAATTCGCATTAGCCTTTCTTTTAACAGTAATGGCGATCGTCGTTGTCAATTACATAAGGTGTCCCAACTGTTTTGCAGATCGGCGAGATACGTGGTTTACAGTCATTTTTACCATCTTTATCTCCATTGCGTTGTGGTTGGCCAACGGATATGTACAGGATTTCCTAGACAAATATGTAAGCTGGTTAGAGAGACCCGTAAAGCGATTGGTACTCGGGGTATTACTCATGATTGTGTGTACCTGGATTATTGCAGCAATTATTGGCTGGGCATTTTGGTATGTTGTAATCGGATATTCTATGCAGAGATTTTTTACTCAGGTAATGCCTGATTTATCCATCACGGTGATTGCGATTACAGCAGTTATTTCTATAATAACACATGGAAGATCTTTTTTGCTGAACTGGAGAAAGGCGGCATTGGAGTTGGAAACAGTAAAACGGGAGAAGATCGCCTCGCAATACCAAAGCTTGAAAGACCAACTAAATCCCCACTTTTTATTTAACAACCTAAATTCCTTGACAGCCTTGATTCACAAGGATCCAGATAATGCCGTAGCCTTTGTTAAAAAGCTGTCCCAGGTATATCGATATGTATTGGAAAATTCTCCCAAAGAGGTTATCCCGCTTACAGAAGAACTTGGCTTCATCGGTTCCTACCTGCACTTATTACACATTCGTTTTGGGAAGGCTTTGCAAGTAGTACAAGAAGTAGAAAATAAAGAGCAATTTGTCATTCCACCTTTAACCTTGCAACTCCTGGTCGAGAATGCAGTGAAGCACAACATCATTTCTTCCTCCAAACCCATGAAGTTGGAGATTATTAAAGAAGAACCTCAATACTTGACGGTTAGGAATACCCTTCAAAAGAAATGGGATGTTACCCCTTCAAGTGGCATAGGGCTCCAAAATATCCGGAATCGACTGAAATTTCTGACAGACCTCCCCTTGATTGTATTGGAAGAGGAAGATGTATTTATCGTGAAGGTTCCCTTGTTATCTTTATCAACAGCCGGTAGGCATTTTTCTCCTAATGGGGAGGTATCCAGGATACCCTCTTTGGAAACACTTAACCCAGAAGCCTAACGCCGGACCGATAAACTTATCAACCCTGAACTCCTTTCCCATGAAAGTATTAATCGTAGAAGATGAGCCGCTAGCAGCGGAGCGGTTAGAGGATTTGATCCTTCAGTATGAATCTCATATAGAAATTCTAGCCAAATTAGAGTCCGTTGAAGATACGGTTAATTGGCTCAATTCACATCCGGCACCGGATTTGGCTTTTTTTGACATCCAATTGGCTGATGGGCTCAGTTTTCGAATTTTTGACCAAGTCAAATTTGAAAGCCCTATCATTTTTACCACGGCCTTTGACGAGTATGCGATTCGAGCCTTCCAGGTAAATAGCATTGATTACCTCCTAAAACCTCTAGAATATGAGGACCTTGCTGATGCTTTGGATAAATATGCCAAGCTATTCATAAACGCGAATGTCTCTAAGGATATCCCTTCCCTAGAAACTCTTCAGGCCTTAATGCAATCCTTTCAAAAGCCTCAAAAGTTTAAGAAGCGATTTGTGGTAAAAAAGGGGGAACATTTGGTCTCTGTCCCAGTGGAGGAAACCTTGTATTTCTACTCCGAGGACAAGTTTACCTTTCTAAGAATGCTGGAAGGTCAGCGCTACATCATAGACTTTACCCTCGCCGAATTGGAGAATCAGCTGAATCCAGAAAAGTTTTTTCGGGTAAATAGACAATACCTGATTGCCCATGAGGCCCTACAGGATATTATCAGCTATACCCATAGCCGCCTAAAGGTAAGGCTTAAGTTCTCCGAGGATAAAAACATCGTGGTAAGCAAGCAGAAGGTGGCGGAGTTTAAGGGCTGGTTGGAGGGGGAGTGAAAAAGATTGGGGATAATTTTGTGAACCTTTATTACACTATCTATAGGATTTGGTGAACATTTCGTGATAGAGATGCTACATCTTTGAAATGACATGTTATAGGAAACATCCATTAACTCAATTTCAAATGAAACACCAAATTTTTAGTTTTTTCCTTGTCTTAGCTTGTGCGAGCCTATTTGTCGCATGTGAAGATGACCAAGACCTTCCCACTACAGAACCCCCCTCATCAACTACTAGCTTCACAATTCAGGTTCGGAATGAAATCCAATTTCTGGGTATCGAAGTATTTAACACACCCAGTAATGCTGGTGAGCCAGGACCCATTACTGAGTCAGGAGTCTACTATGAAGTCGATTTCAACGCATATCAAGGGAGTAGGTTGAGTTTTGCCACCATGCTTGCTAACAGCAATGACTGGTTTTTTGCTCCAGGAGAAAATGGGCTGGATTTATTTGATGGTGCAGGGAATCCCCTTTCAGGAGATATTACCGACCAGGTTCGCCTTTACGACGCGGGAACTGAGGAGGAAGACCCCTCTACTATTGCTACGATTGCTGATGGAGGTACTGCAGGGGATCCAGACGATGATACCTCTGTCAGGACACAAGAAACAGATGTAAGCAGATACCTCTCTGCAAATTTGACTTACAGCAATGGAACCTTTACCCTTCGACTTACTCGTACGGATGAAGGCGTTCTTACACCAGGAATCACATTAGTTCATGCTCAGGACAACCCTTTGTTTACCAGAGGAGAGGCTGATAGAGGACAGGGCTTAAAAGAAATAGCCGAGGCAGGAATGCCTGGAACCTTATTGGAGTATGTTACAGAAGTTGCAAGTGATGGTTCGCCTCTCCGGCTTTCCAGTTCTTTGACTCCTTTTTCACCTGGGGTTGTATATGCTTTTAAAGAGGGAGAGCAAGATCCACTTTTTACGCAGGGGGAAGTGATAAAAACAGGAAGTGGATTAGAAGAATTGGCAGAAGATGGCAGCAATGAAGTGATCGCCAATTACTTAGAAGGTTTAGGAATACCTGTAGCAAAGAGCGAACAACCCGGAGGGGTAGGGCCAGGAGGGATGCTGACCTTTACCCTAGATGTGCCACAAGGCTATAAACTGGGTTTTGCAACAATGTTTGTTCAGGCCAATGATTGGTTCATCAGCTTTAACAATGATGGTGTGTCACTCTTCGATTCCGCAGGTCGACCTAAAATGGGAACGGATTACAGTGTACAAGCTTACTTATTCGACGCAGGTACAGAAGAAGACCAGCCTGTTGGGTTTGGGGATGGCCAACCCATGCGCCAGAGTGGACCCAACGTAGGAATTCCAGATGGAAATAATCTGACGCGTCGGGTTCAGGCGATAGAAGATGTACAATTTGGAAAAGGGGTAATTTCCTCTGCTCCAGGAGTAGTATATACGGAGGATGAAAGAGGAGGATATAACCTTATAAGCGTTGAAATCTTGCCGAACTAATAGGGGTTGATTGTAGGTAGATAGATGAATGGCTCCCCTTCAAGGGAGCCATTTTTACTTGTGACTAAAAAGGCATTTTTGGGGAAAGATTTATAGATCTATATAAACATATTATACCTCTACTAGGAAGTCTCATACTGTTTTAGGAGGGCATGCAGCTCATCTAAGGTATTTGCCTCTTCTTTAGGTTTGTCTTTCCTCCAACGATTAATCCGAGGAAAACGCAGCGCAACCCCCGACTTATGTCGCGTGGATTCATTGATCCCTTCAAAGGCAATTTCAAATACCTTCTCTGGGACAACGCTTCTTACAGGACCAAAGCGTTCAATTGTATTGCGTTTGATCCATGCATCGAGTTCGCGAATTTCGGCATCTGTCAATCCTGAGTAGGCCTTAGTAAAAGGGACTAATTCCTCCCCTTTCCAAACCGCAAAGGTATAATCCGTGAACAGGTTGGCCCTTCGTCCATGACCCTGCTGGGCATAAATCATCACAGCATCAATCAAGAGGGGATCAATTTTCCATTTCCACCAGTCTCCCTTCTTTCTTCCCACTTGGTAGGAGGCCGATTTTCGTTTGAGCATTAAGCCCTCGCTGAAATGGGCCCGGGAGGCATCCCGCTCTGGAATCAATTCTTCCCAAGCATCAAATTCCAAGGTTTCAGAAAGTTTGAGTAACTGTTTTGCACGGCTGTTTTTTACGATCTGCTCCAATAGCTCTCTCCGTTCTTCCAAGGACCTTCCTCGTATATCTTCTCCCTCATATTCCAATAAGTCGTATGCCATGAGAATAACAGGAGCCTTATCCAATACATTCTTTGTAAGGTTCTTTCTGCCAATACGTGTCTGAAGAAGCTTAAAAGGTAGGGGCTTACCTGCCTTAAAGGGAAGAATCTCCCCATCTATTACCGTTCCATTTGGGAGTAGGTTGCGGAGAATATGGTATTCTGGAAACTTATCCGTCATTAGCTCTTCGCCTCTGGACCAGACGAATATTTCTCCTTCACGGACGATGAGCTGACCGCGAATTCCATCCCATTTTCTTTCTACTTGCCACGCTTGGGGACTTCCCAATGTTTCAGGTTCCCCTTCCAAAGGATAGGCAAGGTAAAAGGGATAAGGTTTGGATAGGTTATCCTTGGGGTTATCTTCCAGAATCAGATCTGAAAATGAGGTACTTTCGGGAGTCCAATCCCCCATGAGACGATGGGCAAGGGTGTTTTCCTCAATACCTGTGTATTTGGATAGGGCTCGGGTCATGAGTTTCTGCGAGACGCCAACCCGAAATCCTCCTGTAATTAGCTTGTTGAAAATAAAGCGCTCAGAAGGACTCAACATTTGCCAGGCGAGGAATATTCGTTGCTGTTTTTCTGCTTCTTCCACGTCTTTGAGTTCCTGGATGTATTCGATCCAATAGGTTAGGGTGGCATCGCTCTTCGCAGCAGGTTCAGGCAAGACCAGCGCAATGGTTTCTGCAAGGTCCCCTACGATATGGTAAGAATCCTCAAATAACCACAGGGGGATTCCACTTAATTCTGCCGCCCACTGCCGTAATAAGGTTGTATTTACAGTTCTTTTAGGACGTCTGTGGGACAACAAAGCTATGGTCCACAATTTATCTGAATCCTCAACTTCCGAAAAATATTGGGCCAAAGCAGCCACCTTGGAATTGGTCTTGGTAGTTTGGTCCAGTTGAAGAAAAAGTTGCGCAAAATGTCTCATACCTCCGAAACTCTATTTCCAATCGAGCATCTGTTCTAATTGTATCCTATTTCTTACAATATTTTTATCTCTATGGCAAGCACATCCGTATCCCCTACTACCTACTACCTACTACCTACTACCTACTACCTACTACCTACTACCTACTACCTACTACCTACTACCTACTACCTACTACTCAACCTCCGTCGTAGACTCCCCAATCTCAGCTAACTCACCTTCAAATCGGGTAGGAACGACCTTGGCATCCCACCCCTGCTCATTGAGCCATTTGGAAAACACATCTGTGTAACCGTGGGTAACAAAAATTTGTTTGGCTCCTGTTTCTTTGATCACCTGGTTCAGCTGTATCCAGTCTGCATGATCAGACAATATGAAGCCTCGATCCACTGCTCTTCTCCTCCTTGCCCCTCGAAGGGCCATCCAACCTGAGGCAATTCCCGTGGATAGTGGCTTAAACTTTCGGGACCAGGAGCTGCTGATCGCAGAAGGTGGGGCGATAACTAAGCCTCCTCTGTAAATTTCTTTAGACATAGTGGCTAGAACACGTTGAGTGGGCGGAAGCTTTACCCCTTGGTTTCTCAATACCTCATTGACATTTTCTACAGCCCCATGTGTAAATATGGGGCCAATACCGGGATCCAAATTGCCCAGGAGTCGTTGAGCCTTGCCGAGGGAATAGCCTGCCAAGAGGCTCACTTTGCCCAATTCTTTATTTTGTTGCCACCAGGAATGGATTTGTTCAAATACGTCTTCCTGGGCTTCCCACTTGTAAACGGGTAGCCCAAAAGTAGATTCTGTAATAAAGGTGTGACATGGAACCACTTCAAACGCTTCTGCAACCCCATCATTCTCTACTTTATAGTCTCCAGATACTACCCAGATTTCACCTTTGTACTCAATTCGAATTTGCGCAGAACCCACTATGTGCCCAGCGGGATGAAAGGAGAAGTTCACCCCATTGATTTTCACAGATTTACCATAAGGGACGGATTGGATTTGGATCTGTTGCCCTAGCCTTAGTTTGAGCACAGGCTTTGCCGAATCTGTACAAAGATATTCCTTATGACCTGAGCGTGCATGATCGGAATGACCATGGGTGATCAGCGCTTTTCTCACAGGAGACCAAGGGTCAATGAATACATCTGCTTCTGGACAATAAATCCCTTTTGAAGTAAAAGTGAGTAAGGGCATACTTGATTACAATAAATAGCTAAAAAAACTCCCCAACAAAGGTAGAAGATTCTTTTACTTGGAAAAATGCTTAAGGCTTTCAAAATAATTTTTTGGGATTTCTGTTATTAATAGAGTTCTGTTTTTGGATATCAAGGCACATTTTTTCCTGGTCAAACCTTATATCACCTAGTTGAAATGGAAAATGAGGGAGTTGGAAATTTTGTTAGATGTTTTTTGTGCGAATTGATGTAAATTGCAAAGTAGTTAGTTTAATAGCTCATTTTCCTTAAGTGCTGTACAACTTTTTATTGGTAATTAGCATGTATTCTTTGATAAAGCGTGGCTTACGTGCTCTTTCTTTGCCTTCCTTTCAAAAGGGAATCCTTTTGAGTTATTTCCCGATCCTCTTTTTATTGGTAGGGGTAGGGATGCAGTTGGGGGGAACTTATTCTACTTCTATTCGATTATCTGATTCACCGTTTGCCTATCTGCAAAATGGAGAAGAACAGGTTCAGGCGAATGCTTTAGCATGTGATCCTCCTTCAGGCTTAGGGCTAGAAATTGAGAATATATTTATCGTCAAAGCTACTTGGAACGTAGTTTCAGGAGCACTTACCTACAACATTCGATACAGATCTGTAGGATCTTCTACCTGGACTACAATTAACGGTCTTCCTAAAACAGAGCATTTATTGGCCGTAAATTCAACAGATTCATATGAATGGGAAGTTCAGGCTGTCTGCGACGGAGAAGTTTCTGATTGGGTTTCTGGACCTGTATTTGATTCTTCCTGTGATTCCCCTAATGCACTCGCCGTAGGTTCGGTATCTACTGCAACAGCTGATGTGAGCTGGGCTGCAGAGCCCACTGCTCAAGATTACGAATTGAGGTATAGGGTCGTTGGCACCAGCGCTTGGACCAACCTTTCTGTTGGGAATAGCTTATCCATAACGTTACAGAACCTCACTGCGGGAAATACCTATGAATGGCAGGTCTTGGCAAATTGTGGAAATGGGAATTCTTCCTCTTGGGGGGCAGGACCCAATTTTCAGACTACTGGAGTTACCTGTAATCCCCCGGGCTCTCCTTCCGTGGGTGGCCTAACAGGCACCAGCGCGGACATTAGCTGGGGGGCAGTAACGGGCGCACAAGGGTATGAACTGAGATACAGACGCTTAGGGACTTCCACTTGGACGATTATACAAGTTTCAGGAAATTCTGTAACCCTTCAAAACCTGGAGACAGGAGTTGATTATGAATGGGAAGTACGAACCGATTGTGGGACAAGCGTATCTTCCTGGATATCAGGTTCAGATTTCCAAACTACTTGTCCGGGTCCGGATGGACTTTCTGTGAATAATATTACGGAAACTAGCGCAACGGTCGATTGGAATGCAGTTACAGGTGCATTGAACTACACCGTTCGCTATAGAGTATTGGCTTCTTCCTCCTGGACTAGCCAAACAGTTAATACTACAACCTTTGATATTACAGGACTTACCGAATCTACAGACTATGAATGGCAGGTTCAAAGTAATTGTGTGAATGGAAGCTCTGATTGGATCCGAGGCCCCAACTTTGAAACGCTGGGAGCACCTTGTGAAACCCCCTCCAATCTTGCGGTTGCCAATGTTACCCCTTCAAGTGCAACTTTTAGCTGGACGGCTGTCCCTACTGTTCAAACATACGAGGTCCGCTACAGAGTGCGAGGCTCTTCAGCGTGGACCACTCAAGCAGTTACAGGTACGACCCTTCAGGTAGCAGACCTTGACACCTTTACAAATTATGAATGGCAGGTACGCACCATTTGTGCCAACAGCGAGTCGGTATGGCTTGCAGGACCTTTCTTCCAAACACAGGGTCCTACGTGTGAAGCACCATCGGAATTGGCTGTAAGTAATATTACACTTTCATCTGCAAGTTTCAGCTGGACTGCTGTCGCTGGTGTGACGGGGTATGAAATTCGATACCGAATAGTTGGGGGAGGTGCATGGACAGTTTTACCTGCAGCAAATACGAGTATTACCATTAATGGTCTCGACTTTTCGACTGCATATGAATGGCAAGTCAGGAGTGTGTGTGCCCAAAGTTCCTCCCAATGGATAGCAGGTTCTAATTTTGAAACCCTTGGACCTGCCTGCGATCCTCCATCCACATTAGGTATTGCTAATGTAACGGAAAGCGCAGTGACTGTTTCATGGACCCCAGCATCAGGCGAACAGACTTATGAAGTTAGGTATCGCGTGACAGCCTCAGCGACATGGACCGTACAAGAGGTTACTGGATCTAGCTTAGCTATTTCAGGTTTGAGTCCTGCTACCAATTATGAATGGCAGGTGAGAACTAAGTGTCCCTTTAGTAATTCAGCATGGATTCCGGGACCATTTTTCACTACACAGGCAACCCCCTGTCCTGATCCTACTGGGCTTAGCACAGGGGCTATTACGACCACTACCGCAGTTCTTAATTGGGATTTAGCCGCAACTGCCACAGGGTATAAGGTTCGGTACCGGGTTAAAGGTACCACAGCCTGGACCACGATTGATGCCCCACAAAATACGAGTACCCTTAGTGGACTGTCAGAGAATACGCTATATGAATGGCAGGTTCAGACAGATTGCCAAGACGCTAGTTCTAACTGGGTTTCCGGTACGGATTTCCAGACAGGACTTACGCCTTGCCTAGCTCCCACAGGTCTATCTGTAGGTACCATAACAGATAATGGCGCCCAATTTACCTGGTCTGCTGTAGCAGGTGCTTCAGGGTATGGTTTTCGATATCGGGTTTTAGGAACCACTACTTGGACCATACTAGAGGCGAGCGCAAATGGCCTTACCCTAGAAGATTTGTCTAGTGAGACTACCTATGAATGGCAAGTGAGAACAGACTGTGGAGATACGGCCTCCGACTGGGTTTCAGGGACCAATTTCCAAACCTTGATGACTCCCTGTATTCCTCCTACGGGACTTACGGTGAGTGAATTGACCAATGTATCTGCTACCCTGAGCTGGACGGTAGTTGCAGGGGCAACGGACTACGACCTCAGGTATCGTGTACAAGGTACGACAGCCTGGATTGATCTCGATATTGCTGCTGGAACAACCTCCCTTACAGAGCTTACGCCTAATACCACCTACGAGTGGCAAGTCAGAAGTAATTGTACAGCAAACCAGTCTGACTGGGTCTCAGGGCCCGATTTTCAGACGTTGGAGACTCCTTGTCCCCTTCCGGTTAATTTAGCTGTGTCGAGCCTCAGTTCTACCTCCGCTGGTCTTACTTGGGACCCTGTAGCTGAAGCCACTTACTATGATATTCGGTATAGAGTGGTTGGGGAAACGGTTTGGAATGAGGATTCTACCTTAGGAACTTCATTTACCCTTACTGAGTTGACTCCAGAATCTTCTTATGAGTGGCAAGTTCGGACAGTGTGTAGTGAAAATGCATCCGAGTGGGCTTCTGGGCCTAATTTTCAGACCCCAATTGTATGTCCTCCTCCTGTAAATCTATCTGTTCAAGATATAATGTCTCTGACAGCAGAAATTATCTGGGATTCCCCTACGACGATTGAGGGAGTTACTTTTTCTTACAATATCCGGTATCGGATCCTGGGAACAGAAGACTGGACCTTGGAAACCAAGGAGGTGAATTCTACCATTTTATCTAAACTCGATCCCGAGACAGACTATGAGTGGCAGGTTCAAACCGACTGTGGCGGAGGTAATACTTCCGTTTGGGTGGAGGGGCCCAACTTTAAAACGCTAGTAGCCCCCTGCGAAAATCCATCTGGACTCAGGGTATTTGATGTCTCTCAAGATTCAGCAACTTTTTCATGGAATGGGATTCCCAATGCGGTAGAATATCAATTGAGATACAGAGAAGCAGGAACAGACTTGTGGGTGATTATTACAAGTGAAGATACCTTCTTGATCGTTATGAATCTCCTGGCAGGTGCTACTTACAATTGGGAGATTAGAGCCAATTGTGGAGATAGTTCCTCGGAGTGGGTTCCCGGCGAAGACTTTACAACAGACCAAATTCCCTGTGATCCCCCATCAATGCTTATGGTAGACTCGGTGACCAATACCATGGCTTGGGTAAATTGGGTAGGATACGTAGACGCAACGCTGTATAGAGTGCGCTATCGTGTCAATGGAACTGAAGTGTGGACTACGGTAGAAACCCCTGATTTATTTGCCATATTTGAAAACTTAGATGCTAATACCGAATATCAATGGGCGGCTCAGTCGCAGTGTGGTTCTATTCCCACTGAATGGGTGCTAGGACCTAACTTTACCACCCTTGAGAATCCCAATCCGTGTGATCCTCCCCAGAATTTACAGGTATTGGATACAACAGAGTTTACCACAACCCTCAGTTGGTCTCGTGAAATGGGAGTAGACTCCTTTAGGGTGAGGTACCGAATTGTGGGAACTACTCAGTGGCAAATTGCAATAAGTACAGATACTGTATTTACCTTAGAAAACCTGACGGATGGAGTGGAATATCAGTGGGAAGTTCAAAGCATTTGTGGAGAGTTATTCTCTTCCTGGTCCATGGGAGAGAACTTCTCAACAGTAGATATCCCAACCGTTTGTGTGCCCCCTACAGATTTAGCAATCGTTGAGTTAGGTACTTCTTCTGTCTTAGTATCTTGGAGGGTAGGATTACAAGTAAGTACCTACGAGGTTCGGTATAAAGCTGCCGACAGCACGGCTTGGGACACCCTAAATACGCCTATTGGCTTAGCAACATTGGAAGAACTAAATTCCTTCGAAACCTATCAGTGGGAGGTGAGAAGTCTCTGTCAGGGCGATACTTCTGACTGGATTATGGGACCTGAGTTTACAACGCAGTCTGAACCGTTGGTTTCTCTCCTCCAACCCGAAGATAGTACCTTTTTGGAGGTAGGTGATTCAGTCCTAATTGAAGCCTTTGCCCTCGACCTCGATGGAGATTCCCTTTCCATTAGCTTGTTTGCAAATGACTCTCTAATCGCCCAAGGCGATACCAATCTACTTACCTATCTTTGGGAAGACCTTCCTCAAGGACTCTATAGAATTTATGCAGAAGTCACAGACAGCGATGGAAATACCGGAATCAGTGAAGTCTCACGGATCTTTGTAGGATTCGATGTCGATAACTTCCTTGTAGGTGATTTTATCGTCTTTGGAAATGAACTGTGTTTCTTAGACAGTGCCCAAATTATATTTGGAGACGCTTCCATTGGAGCCCTGGAGTATGAATGGAAATTTGGGGAGGGTGCGTTTCCGGCTACCGCAGACTCTGCAGGACCGCATGTGGTGAAGTATGCCAGCTCTGGAACAAAAACCATTGAGTTGACGGTCCGCGACAGCCTTGGGAATGAGAATGTGCGGATAAAAAACCTGACCGTGTTTATAAAACCGGAATTAAGTAGTGCAGGGGATGACCAAGTACTGTGTGGCGACCAGGATAGCACCGTTCTCTCAGCAGAATTACCTGAGATGGGGCAAGGAAGCTGGAGCTTGATTTCTGGTATAGGAGAAATCGTTTCCCCTGATTCATCTCAGACCTTGGTAAAAGATTTAGGATCAGGAGAAAATATTTTCTTTTGGGAAGTTTCTAATGGATTTTGTAGTTCAGATCCAGATACACTAATCGTTGTAAGAGGCAGTTGTGTACCCAATCTTACAGGAGAAATCTTTGGCGTAGATACAGTCTGTTTTACTGATATCGGAACCGTATTCTCAGTAGAAGATGACAGCTTGATTGACGAGTACATTTGGACGCTTCCAGAAGGCTTTGAAGGGGAAATTGACAGAAATGTGCTCACCCTAACGCAGATTAGTGGAGCAGGGGGATTAATCACCGTATTTGGAAGAAATGAGTTTGGCGAGAGTTCGACTTTGGGGAGAGATGTCATAGTTGACGCTTGTGATGGGCGATTCCAACTCATCACCTTTACTGCCTATCAAGATGATACAGGAGATATTTTGGTCGATTGGGTTACCCAATACGATCAGGGTATAGCTACTTATGCCATAGAACGTTCATTAGATAGTCTAGCATTTACCGAGGTTCGCACTCTTTCTCCTACTCGAGATCAGGAAATCCGACACAGGTATATAGAGCCCGATGAATTTGCTTATGGGGGGGTGGTCTACTACAGAATAAGAATAGAATCTGCTGAAGGTCAAATAATCTACAGTGAGATAGTTAAACTAAACTTGGCAGGCTTGGAGCCCTTGTTAAGTGCTGTGATATCACCCAATCCTTTGGTAGATGAAAAACTTACCCTTAGGGTAGGAGTGATACGGTCAGGCTTACTGCTTGTAGAGACCTATGATAGAATAGGTAGAAAAGTATTCTCAGCTTTGGAACCTGTAGATGCGGGATTGAATGAGCTGTCATTTGATGTTTCTCAAATTGCTGAGGGGGTATATATCCTGAAAGTTCAGAAGGCAGTTAATGGAAAAGAAGAAGTAATTAAGTTTCTGAAGTAATTGGTAAATAGAAAACTTCTTATTGGAAGAGACGGAAATTTTGTGAAAAAGTAGGAACCTTTCCAATACTCCAGCATTTTTATCGTTAAACAAACAATGCAAGGTATTTTCTGCAATGAACCTTACTTTGTATAAAATAAACTAATTTAAGTTGCAGTATTATGAATGTCTAAATTATTTTATTGCAAAAATTTATATATTCATGAATTTGTATGGGTGAAAGCTACTATCATAAAGTTATTGCTCCGGTCAGTTTACTTTTTACATTTCTAGTTTTGGGGCTTGTCTTTCCCTTGCAACTCTCTGCACAGCAAGATACCCTCGAGATAAGTGCCAATTTGGTATTCGTTGCAGCTGATACAGATACTGCCGAGCTTGCCATTAATGTTACTGCCGACAGCGTCTGGTCTGCGAATACAGATGCAAGCTGGATTGTACTACTTCCTGCCACTGGCAAGGGAGATACAAGTATTCAAGTAATTGTGGAACCCAATCCGCTTTCAACCAATCGGATTGATACAGTTTTTTTTATCTCACAAGGGCTTACCGTCTCTTCGGCGATCGTTCAATCTCCTTTTATCTGTGAAGTTCCTACAAATTTAAGCTTGGGGGATTCAGGCGTTTTCCAACACTCGCTAAAATGGGATTCTATTTTTGGTGCAGTAGGCTATTCCATAAGGTATCGCCTCTTTGGGACAAGCAATCCGTGGGTTTTATTAGATACCTTGACAAATACAGAGATCCTTTTGACTGGATTGAATGCTGCCACGAAATACGAATGGCAAGTGCAAACAAGATGTACGGAAAGTCAGTCTGTATGGTCAGTCTCTGGAAATTTTACTACCCTAGATCCCTGTATTCCTCCTGATAGCCTAAGTGCAACGATCTTTCCAGATCAAAGTGTTAGGTTAGATTGGGCAGATTACACATTTGCGAATTTGTATATGTTGAGGTACAGAGAAGTAGGCCTTGTAGCTTGGACAGAGTTGGGTCCTATTTCTCAATCTGATACCACACTTACAAACCTTGCAAAGGATACGCTCTTCGAATGGCAGGTAATGTCTTTGTGTGCCAATAAAGAATCAGAATGGTCGGTCTCTTCTGAATTTGCTATTCTCACCTGTGCAGAACCTACCAATCTTGTAGTTGATTCTGCCAATTTCAACCAAGTGGGACTCAGTTGGGAACCTGTTACCAACGCCCTATTTTATGAACTGCGTTATCGGGTTGAGGGAACAGAAGATTGGGTTGAAATTCCTCAAGTAACGGCTACTGATACTATCCTAACCCGGTTAAATTCTTCTGAACTATATGAATGGGAAGTTAGGACGAGATGCTTGTCTGATCGATCGGACTGGATTGCAGGTCCTACCTTTTCTATCCAAGATTTACCTACTGTTCAGATTCTATATCCTCCTACTGATACTACCCTAAGAATTCCCTTTTTCCTACAATATCAGGTAGAAAATTGGGAAGTGGCTTTTGGAGGTCGTCATGTTGAGGTTGTATTCGACGATTTCCTGGTCACAAAGCGCTTTGATCTGGATTCTATTCCCATTACGAATCTTACTCCAGGCGTTCACGAGATTAAGGTCAGACTAGTAGAAGCTGATAACAGTTTATTGGGAATTGCAGATAGTATTTTAATCACGCTACTACCTGAACTAGAAAACGAATTTTCCCCCAATCCGCTTTTGTTCCCTGTTAGTGGAGATACCCTCTGGGTAAATATTACCTCTAATTCAACCTGGACTATTCAGGATCCTGGTCCCAGTGTATATGTGAGTTCTCTCTCTGGAACCGGTACAGATAGCGTCATGGTGGGCTTAGAGGCCAATCCTTCTGTCCAACCCTTTCGCGATACCCTTTATCTTGAAGCTGAAGGACAAATTGATTCCCTAATCATTATTCAAGATCCCGTTCCTTGTGCTCCACCACCCCAGGATAGTCTAGAATCTATTGTGTTAGGGGCAGATAGTGTTGTGTTGCGTTGGGTAGAAGTAGAAGGAGCGATAAGCTACAATATTGAATACCGAGTACTTGAGGATGTCAATGAAGTCGTCTGGATTCAAATCGACTCTGTAATTGGAACAGAGCTTGTGCTAGATTCTTTGGATGCTGAGACCTTTTATACCTGGACTATCCGATCAAATTGTGGTCAGGTACTCTCCGACTTTGCTGATGATACCTTCCAAACAGAGGTATTCTGCCCAATTCCCACTATTGTAGAGGCAGTTGTGGAAGAGGATAGCTCAGTCGCTCTAGCTTGGGAGGCTAATTCCCTCGCGAATGCTTTTCAAATACGATATAGAGCGGAAAACATTGTAGAGTGGGTAGAAAGTCCCTTAATATTCCGTCTGGATACCCTCCTGGAAGACTTACAGGTAAACGTTACCTACTTCTGGCAAGTGCGATCTGCCTGTGAGGAGAACTTTTCCCCTTGGTCCCCTTCGGATTCCTTTTCCATTTTTTCGTGCGGGTTAGCTCAAAACCTCCGAATAGACTCGCTTTTGGATACAACTGCCGAGGTAAGTTGGGATTCGGCTTTCAATGCGGATGCCTACGTTGTCCGTTATCGCCCATTAGGAGGTGATTCAGCCCCCTGGATTCCTTTAGGGCCGATTGCAGGAGCTGATACAGTAATTGGGAGCTTAGGCCCTGATACCTTTTATGAATGGGAAGTACTCACAATATGCAATGGTGACTCCACCGAATGGGTACCGGGTCCTGTTTTTCAAACCACGGGACCTCCTAGGATAGCGATTGTTTTTCCACAGGATAGCGCGTCAGTAGCTTTGCCATTTTCCTTCCGCTTTGAAGTTTTCAATTGGGAGGTTGCTCCCGATAGTGGCAGTGTCCAATACTTGGTTAATGGAGTAGACTCCGGTAGGGTCTTTTCCTTGGATCCAATCGTCCTGGATAACTTACCTCTAGGGTTTAATTCCATTCGGGTAGAACTGACTGAAAGTGATGGAAGTTTGATTGCGGTTAGTGACAGTATTGTAGTGGAGGTATTGGATGATCCCCAGTTTACGATAACACCAGACTTTCTAGCATTCCCCGCTGCCGGAGATACAGCAGAAGTCATCATTGAAAGCAATATAGCTTGGCGCTTTCTTCCCTCTCCACCTTGGGTACACCTAGAGATCCAGGAAGGGTTTGGCAATGATACCCTTGAGCTTTGGGTAGACCCCAATGAAAGCTTTCAGAGTCTACTGGATACCTTATATGTAGAGGTTGGTCCCATCGAAGGAACTTTAATTGTATTTCAATCTCGGGCTGAATGTGTTGCGGTAAGCAATTTGAGGGCTACAGATGTCATGGATACCTCTGCAGAACTCAGTTGGGATGTGAGTGAACAAGCCATAGGATACGACCTCCGATATAAATTGGATGATTCTTCTACCAATTGGATCATTGTAGATACGTTAACGCAATCCACTTTTCTGCTTTCTGGCCTCCTATCAGATACTACCTACCTCTGGCAAATACGGAGTGATTGTGGACCCATTACTTCCGATTGGTCTGATACGGCGAGTTTCCAAACAACTACTCCCTGTTTTCCTCCAGAAAATCCGAGAGTTGACAGTGTGTCCAATACTTGGGCGGCATTAGGTTGGGACCCTATTGAATTTGGTACCTCCTACTTCATTAGGTATCGAAGCGTAGATAGTGTTATTTGGATAACCCCAGTGCCCACTACGGATTCTGTATTTATTTTAAGCAATTTAGACCTAGGGGTTGAGTATGAGTGGGAAGTTCGGACAAGTTGTGAAGGGAATTTTTCTCTGTGGGTAACGGGTCCGAGATTCGAAACGTTGTTCAGTACGCCTGGATGTGGAGTTCCCCAAGGATTAGCATCCTCTCAGTTGACTGATTCGAGCGCTTTTCTAAGTTGGGCTCCAGTTGACAGTGCGTTGAACTATGAGTTGAGGTACAAAATCGCTGCAAATGCTGAGTGGATCTTACTTCCGATAATCTCGGGAGTAGATACAACTCTACTCTCTTTACAATCTAATACAGAATATAATTGGGCGGTTCGGGTAACCTGTTCGGATTCCATTTCACCATGGTCTCCCACAGAGACTTTTAAGACCTTAAGGGATCCGAATTTTGTGTGTAGTCCTCCCGCCAATACTCAAGTTATTTTTATTTCCGATTCTACGGTCCGATTCCTGTGGGCCGAGGTGCCCCAATCCATTTACTACGAACTGAGGTATCGCTTGGCAGGATCCGATTCGGCATGGACAGTTGAATCCCCCCTTGTCGGCTTAGAAAAGGATGTAGCAGGCCTTATCCCAGATACCTTATATGCATTTCAAGTGCGTGCCATCTGTTTTGCTGAAGAGCTAGATACAGAATGGAGCCCTGAAGGGCAATTTCAGATCCCTGGACCCAATTCAACTTGTCCTCAACCATTTAATCCATCAACAAGGACTTTGGGAGCAAGAAGCCTATTCTTCGAATGGGACCAGGTAGCCTTGGCTACATACTACCGGGTGCGTTACAGAGTGGTAGGCACTCAAACTTGGCAGATTGCAGATAGCATCAATACAAATTCCCTATTGCTCGGTAATTTAATGTCTGGTGCAACTTACGAATGGGGAGTAAGCACTCTATGTGAAAGTGAAGTTTCCTTTTTTACCGAAGGGCCTAATGCCAGTACCTGGAAAGCCCCTATTATCAATCTGGTGAGCCCAGCTGATAGTACGGTAATAAATGAAGGAGATAGCCTTACTTTAGAAGTAGTGTCTTTTGATGAAGATGGAGAGGTTGTTACAGTCGAATTTTACAGCAATGGTGCATTGTTGGCAACTATAAATGGGGATACGGTGAGCTACGATTGGATGGATATCCCGCGTGGTTTCTATCAAGTGTTTGCTATTGCAACAGATAGTGATGGGTTGACCTCTACCTCAGATACGATAACGGTTATCATTGGGATCGATCCAGATAATATTATTTTGAGTGATTTTACCATCCAAGGCAACGAAGCCTGTAAGGTGAACTCAGAAGGAATTTTATTTACGGATGCATCTACTGGAGCGACCTCCTACTTGTGGTCCTTTGGAGAAGGTGCTCAGCCAGATACAGCTAGGACTTTAGGTCCCCATAGGGTTCGATATTCGAGTTCGGGGCTAAAAACAATCACGCTGAGGGTCCAAAATGACAACGGTGTAGTAGATATAGCGAGTAGGACTATTGAGGTATTTATTACCCCACCTCCTCCTTTTGCCGGGAGAGATACCACCGTCTGTGAGGCTGCAATGGATTTGCAAGCAAGCCCAGTTGAAGATGGCGTAGGAGCCTGGACGGTCGTTTCTGGACCTGCTATTATAGCGTCTGTCAGTGATCCCAATTCGCGTGTTACAGGGCTACGATTAGGCAATAATGTGTTATCCTGGCGGGCTGTCAATGGAGCTTGTGAATCAGAGATAGATACCTTGGTAATTGTCCGCATGCGCTGTGCACCTAAAACGCCAGCAGAGATTATCGGACCTGATACCCTCTGCCTGGGCACTGATCCCAGCAACTTTATTTTTTCCGTTCCTGCGGATACAAGCGTTGATAAATACATTTGGGTTACTCCACAAGGAATTTCTGGTAGGATTGATTCGAATACGCTGGAGATCCAGGAGTTTACGGGTAGTGGGGGAAGCATCATGGTCATTGCGGAAAATGAAATTGGCCAGAGTGATCCCGTTTCTAAATTTGTGGTAGTAGACTCTTGTTTAGGAGGTCCACCTCCTGGTGAGTTTATCCTCAGAGAATTCTTCGCCTTTCTAAAAGGAGAGCAGGTAGTACTGGATTGGATAGTAGGATTTGATCAAGATATCCTGACCTATACGGTTGAGAAGTCGCTGGATACCATGATTTTTGAGATGCTAGAAACGGTAGATTCCAAAAGACAGCCACTCACTGAGGTAAAATATCGGGTGATAGATGACTCGCCGCTGGAGGGTCGGACCTATTACCGGTTGAAGATCATGGATGCTTCTGGCAATGTGATTTTCAGCCAGATAATCGAATTACAACTTGGGGTAGACATTCCTCCGGGAGAAGTTTCGGTATTTCCCAACCCTGTTTCTTCTCAGCCATTGAACGTAGCCATTGAATCTATTGAGTCTGGGGAAATGCAGATTATCGTAACCAATGGAACGGGGCAAATCCTATTGGATCAGGTGTATGGAATTAATGCAGGCTTCAATAATATTATAATTGATGCCTCTACTTGGCCCAGAGGCATTTACTACGTGTTTGCTGTCCAGCTAGGAACGGATGCTAAATATGGGTTTAAACTGCGAAAAGAAGAGGGCGAATAACTTTTTCACTAACTTATTTCCATTTGTTTCCAGGCCTCTTCTACCTGATGGACGGGAAGTTGGCACACGTTGTCCCTACACACATAAAGGGTTGTTTGACCCTGAAAGCGATCCTTTAGTATGGGGAGTCCACTTTCAGATTCTGAGCCCGCATAAAGACTAAGGGGATAATACCGCGCATCTATTTGTTGCCGATAAGACAGGGCATTCAAACCGGTTATCGCTATTTCATAGTAAGGATAGGACTGTGCCAGGAATAAATGTCCCCAACCTGCGTGCCAGTCTGGGCTCTGGAGGAAACTCGCCTTTGAGTTGCTGAGCATCTGCCGGGAGATTTCCAAATACCGTGGTTTTTGGAGGAGAATCCCCAAAATGTGTAGGCTATGGGCGAGTGTAGAGTTAGACCCTGGAATTACATCATCCTGTACCTCTATGTGCCGCTTGACCATAAGTGGGTCTTCATCCGAGGTATAGAAAAACATTCCACTTTCTGCGTCAAAAAAGTGCTCCAAAACATAGGATACATGTAGCTCGGCCTGATGAAGCCAGGATAGCTCAAATGTTACTTGGTACAAATGGATCAAGGCATCTATGAGAAAGGCATAGTCATCTAGAAAAGCATTGATGCTGTGCTTCCCGGCTTTGTAATTGCGGTACAACTTCCCTCCTTCACAAAGGTTACCTAGGATAAACTGAGCATTTTCTTTGGCTCTTACTAAAAAATGATCCTCGTGAAATACGCGATAGGCATCCAAAAATCCTTTCATCATCAAGGCATTCCAAGAACACAGGATTTTATCATCAAGTCCTGGCCTTACCCGTTTTTCTCGCGCCTCAAGTAAGATCGAGCGTCCCCTAGCGAGTAGTTCCCGTAAGCTTCCAAGATCCAATTTCCATTGTTCGGCAAAATCTTTTTCTGTTTCTAAGACAAATAATACATTTTTACCTTCCCAATTTCCAAAAGGATGTACATTGTAATAAGAAGAAAATACCTTGGCATCAGAACCTAGTAGACTAGTTATTTCTTCATGATCCCACACATAAAATTTTCCCTCCTCTCCTTCACTATCAGCATCCAATGAGGAATAGAATCCTCCTTCGGGAGAACTCAGCTCTCTGTTGACAAACTGTAGCGTATCATATACTACAGTTTTATACAACTCGCTAGGGTTTTGATGGTAAGCTTCAGCGTACAGACTAACCAGCTGCCCGTTATCATAAAGCATTTTTTCAAAATGGGGGACCTTCCAATAGGGATCTACCGAATACCGTGCGAATCCCCCTCCCAAATGGTCGTAAATTCCCCCAAAGGCCATCTTTTCCAGACTTACATCTAACGCTTGTTGTACACGTTCATTCTGGGTGAAGTATGCGGCCTTAAGTAAGAACTTATAATTTATTGGTACGGGAAACTTATTGGCATTTACCTTTCTCCCGCCCCACTTAAAATCTATTCGCTGCATCCAGTTTTGGAGGAGTTCCGTCAGTTCCTGTTTGGAAAAGACGGGATCTTGGGTGGCTTTGAGCACCTTTCCACGCTGGATCATGTAATCTTGTACATTACCAGCAGTTTGAAGGGTTTCCTGCTTGCGGGTACGGTATACCTGTGCTAATTGGTTCAACGCATTCATCCAATTGCTTTTGGGAAAATACGTCCCTCCCCAGATGGGTCGGCCATCAGGCAAGGCCACACAATTCAACGGCCAGCCTCCTTGCCCCGTCATCAACTGTACAGCCTCTATATAGGTCTTGTCGAGATCTGGGCGTTCCTCCCGATCGATTTTTATGCACACAAAGTGCTGGTTCATCAAATCCGCTACTTCCTGGTCGGTAAAGGACTCATGCTCCATCACATGGCACCAGTGGCAGGCTGCATAGCCGATACTTATTAGCAAGAGTTTGTCTTCTCGCTTCGCTTGCTCCAAGGCCTCCTCCCCCCAGGGATACCAATCTACTGGATTGTGGGCATGCTGAAGGAGATAAGGGCTGGTAGAGTGTATTAAGCGATTGGGCATAATTTTGTGGGTATTTAGTCGGTTGACAACAGTAACCTTTGATCTTAATCAAAGTACACCACTACGGACTACGGACTACGGACTACGGACTACGGACTACGGACTCTCACACGTTCACCTCAAAATCGCGTAAGGCATTATTTAGAGAAACTTTTTTATCTGTTGATGGTTTTCTTTGGCCAATGATCAAGGCACAACTCACCTGGTAGGTAGACATCCCACCAAATTGCTTGGGATAGGTACCGGGAATTACCACACTTCTGGGGGGTACATGCCCGCGTAAAGTTTTTTCTTGCCTACCAGAGACATCAATGATTCGGGTAGATGCTGTAAGGACGACTCCTGCACCAATTACGGCCTCACTTCCTATGTGAACCCCTTCGACAACGATGGATCGACTGCCGATAAAGGCTTCATCTTCAATAATCACTGGTGCAGCTTGGACAGGTTCTAGAACGCCCCCGATTCCTACGCCCCCACTCAAGTGTACATTCTTGCCAATCTGTGCGCAGGAACCCACGGTGGCCCAGGTATCAACCATCGTTCCTGAGTCTACATAGGCACCTATGTTGACATAGGAGGGCATCATGACTACACCAGGGGCAATATACGCACCATAGCGGGCGGTTGCTGGGGGTACTACGCGTACGCCTTTTTCTGCATACCCGCGTTTCAGGGGCATTTTGTCGTGGTATTCGTAAGGACCAACTTCCAGGGTTTCCATTTGCTGGATAGGGAAGTTTAAGATAACAGCTTTTTTAACCCAGTCATTCACCTTCCAGCCCGACTCTATGGGTTCTGCACAGCGCAATGTACCAGCATCCAAGGCATCTATAGTTTCTTTTATTGCCGTTAAAGTATCGGGATCTTTCAGCCGTGAGCGATCAGCCCAGGCAGCTTCAATCAGTAAGTTATGGTTTGACATGAAATGCTAGATTGGGGTTTGAAGTTGATTATTTGAAGACAACGGTTAGCTCAAAAAAACTACCGTCTCCTTTCAGCCTTCAATGATAAAGAGAATCAGGTTCAAACGCCAAAATTCGTGGCATAATCTCCCATTTTTAAATAGGGTGGTTTTTACCCCAGAGATACATACGTTTCTTTGGAGGCAAAGTAGCTAAGCTCCTAAATGAAAAATTAGCGTGCGGCTGCTTAAAAGAAAATCGATAGGGCGAAGACCCAAAAGTCCCCTTCTCCTCCCAGGTCGAACTCCGTGCCGCCAATGGTAACGGTATCGTCGGTACTTGAGAGGTAGTTCTGACGGTTGACATCAATTGCTAGATTTCCCAAATCAATCCCGAACCCATACTGCAAGGCCCATTTGGCACTATTGAAC
>JBCCTX010000069.1:0-25637 GCA_039197765.1 Bacteroidota bacterium | reverse complement strand
TGGCATGTTCTCCGCCTTCAATTCCACCTAAGAGACCAGAAACCGCAAAGCATGAGCTGCTCATATATTGAAAAAACAAGGAAAGACTCAGAAGCTGTAGTTGAGCAATTTTCTACTGAAGTATGGACCAAAAGTCCATATTTTTTTCGTTAAGAAAAAAATTGATCTCGCTACTCAAAGAGCTCGATGGATTCGTCTTGGACATGATGGGTATGCCCACAGCTTGCAAAAGCGTCAAAGGCAGTAACCAATCTTCTAACATACGTTTTAAAGGTGCTAGGTATTAGGTGAAAATGCTAAAAATAGGTTCTGTACATAAGCTAGGAATAAACCTACTAAAAAAACCATTTTTTCCCCTCTCCTCTACCTTATATCCTCATTTCCCTATACCCTTATCCCTTAAGCGGCAGCCTGGTTCATGGGCTTGCTGGGGAACAACAACTTATTCTTGCGGTGCAAGCGTCCAGCAGACCGAAGCAATAGATCCAAACGCTGAAGCTTAGAAAGCGTGAGGCCTTCTTGCTTGAGCTTAATATGAAGCGCCTTCAGGAGATTGTCAATCTTACTTTCCTCCAGCATCTTATCATAGTATAGCCGCAATTGGTCATAAAATTGTATATAAGCTATGATTCGACTGTGGTTTTCCATTTGAGGCTTCATAGGGGGCTCAAAACCTAGCAATTCTCCTAACCCTCTTTCATAGACAGGGTATTCGGAATTTACCATGTTCATCAAATGAGTAATTAGAGAAAAATGCCGTGGTAACAATTTATTTTTCGGACGGACGCCATACAATCTATGGAAAAATGTCTTGGGGTTAAGGTCTTCTTCTGATTTGTTGAGTTCTAATAAGGCAAACTGTCGCTTCTTCTTCTCTTTGTCCATCCGGATCTTCTTTACATCTATCATGTTGTCGAATTCCTTCTGAAGTTCCTCATCAGAAAGGATATTGTTCTGGGTCAATTTCTCTCTGAAAGACTCTACTTCCGAGACTGAATCAAGAGGGACATTATCCAATATTTTCCCCCCATTTGCATTTAAAATGGCAAAAATACGGTCTACCGACGTCATATCCGTTTTGTTTGTTTAAATCTAAAAAAAAATACTTCCCCACTTGAAGAAATAAATACAACAAGATTGCGGAAAAGTTTAATAGAAGAATCCTAGACAAATATACTAATTTGTTTCTATTTTGTTTCAATAAATATTATATAACACAAAATCGTTATATCAACACAGTCCAAATATGGGATAATTTAAGGTAAACTACCTTTTTCAAAGGCTGTTTCAAAAACATTCTTTTAAAAAGATATGTTGTAAGAGAAAAATTTTCACTTAAACAGCTTAACACATGTTAGAAGCAGGTACTACAGTTCCTCACATTGAAGGAATCGATCAAAAAGGGGATGCCATAACCTTGCAGCAATTCGAGGGCAAAAAGGTAATCTTGTTTTTCTATCCAAAAGATAATACCCCTACTTGTACCAAAGAAGCATGCAACTTACGAGATAACTACCAATTGCTTCAAGAAAAAGGATTTGAGGTAATCGGCGTGAGCATTGATGGAGAAAAGTCGCACCAGAAATTTATTAATAAGTTTGAATTACCCTATCCTCTAATTGCAGATACGGAACACAAATTTGTAGAGGGATACGGGGTATGGGGAGAAAAGTCTATGTATGGAAAAAAATATATGGGAACTTACCGGACTACCTTTGTGATTGATGAAAGTGGTACCATCACCCATGTTTTCCCCAAAGTAAAATCTGCAGATCATACGAACCAAATTCTGAAGGAACTAGAGAAAGCATAGGTATACTACAAAACCTGTTTGTAAAAAGTCTAAACAACTCTAAGGTAGGCCCATTCTTTCTAGGGGCATACTGGTACACATACGAACTTAGCTTCGGGATACACTTTGTGTCTTCGGTAAAAATAAGTACGCTCAATTTTCGTTCATTTTCATATATCGCGTGCTTGGAATTCAAATAAGTGTCCTTGAAAGGATCAGCATGCCCCTAGCTAAGTTTTATTGTGGAAGAGTCTAAACATATAGCACCTCGGGGAAGTAATTATTTGCTCGTAATTGCACTCAACCGTTTCAAAAATTGTCGTCCTTTATTTTACACGGTAAAGGACGCACAGGATTTAACCAAATCACTCACCTCCTATTTTGATTTTCCTGAACATAATGTCATTCGCCTGTTCAACGAACGAGCCACACATGTTTCTATCTGGAAAGCCTTAGAAGAATTGAGTCGAAGGATGAACGAACAGGATAATTTGTTCATCTATTACGGAGGGTATAGTTTCCTTAAAGAGAAAACGCGGGAAAGCTGTTTGATGGGCTATGACTCCAACCTCGAAGGACCCTTTGGGTTGATTTACCACAATGTACTGATAGAGCGAATCAACAACCTTCCAGCGAATCACATTTTTTTAGTAGTTAATACGGGTTTCTCAAACCGCCTTATTCATCAGGACCCTCAAATCATTAATGCAGAGTGGGAAGAACTGGAACCGAGTAATCTCCCTCAAGTCCAACCCAAAATATGTACGCGCTGGGGAGTGGCCAGTATGCCCTTAGAAGAAACCTTCAACCAGTTGGTAGGAGATTCCTCGCCTTTTGCACGGAGTATTATCAAATACTTGGAAGCCAACCGAAGCCAACAAATCTCAGCTACAGAGTTGTTTAATCACATCGAACAAATCCCCACCTATGACACGTGTAGACCAATAGGGGGATATCTGGGAGATTACCCTAGTGGAAAGGGCATCTTTTCCTTTACGCCTCGGCCTGAGTCAAATTCGCAAGCCCAACTCCCCCCAGCGGAAGAAATACAGGGAGAAGAATGGGACCTCAACGAAGCCAAGCGCTTAAATACCGTTGAGGCGTATTTGGACTTTATTTGGAAGTATCCAGATAGTATGTACACGAATTTTGCTCAGAGCAGAATTCAACAATTACAGAACACAGGATCGTTAGGAGATAACCTTCTCAATTTTATTGCCGACAATGTCTTGTGGTTGAGCATGGCTCTTTTGGTAATTGCTGGAGTATTCGGAACAGTTTTCTTCTTAGGGGGCTTTTCCTCCAAAGGGAATCGATCTGTCTCAGTAGACAGTGTTGAGTTAGTAGCAGATGCACCATTGGACGAAGTTTTGCAGCAAATTGATAGGAATATGCTTCAGTTAGAAGGGGGTATATTTCAAACCTCAGCAGGAGAAGTAAGAGGGATCTCCAACTTTGAAATAGGGATTAAGGAGGTAACCCAAATTCAATGGAAGGCTATAATAGGTTCCCTCCCACCTGATATAGAAACCTGCCCTCGATGCCCCATCGAAAATGTTGCCTGGACGGAAGTCCAATTTTTTATCCAACGTCTAAATGAACTTACGGGGGAAAGTTACCGACTTCCCACCCAATCTGAGTGGGAGTTTGCCGCTACTGCAGGAGGGAAATTTACCGCAGATGCCCTACAGCAAAATATGGACTCTCTGGTATGGAACCAATCTAATACCTCAAAGAAAGCAGCACCTGTAGGCCAAAAAGCTAGTAATGCTTTTGGTGTATATGATATGTTTGGAAATGTATGGGAATGGTGCTTTGACCGCAATTTAGCCGATGGTTCCGGAAGTACATCCAATCCCTGTGGAGATATTCAAGGTACCCACCGCATTAGTAGAGGAGGCTCCTGGGATACGCCTGCTGAAGCATTTACCATTCCCATTTCGCAAAACCATCCCGAATCCCATCGCCAACCCGGATTGGGTTTCCGATTAGCAAAAGAAGGCGTCCCTCCTTGTGAAGAAGAAATGAAAACAGCTTTTCACTACCCTTCCATTCAGATGATTCCCATCGATGGGGGTAGCTTCCAAATGGGACCTGATGAACTGGGCCAAACTGCCGAAGTGCAGGTAGCAAGCTTTGAAATGGCAAAGTTTGAGCTTTCCCAAGAACTGTGGGAGGCCATCATGGACGAGAATCCCTCCTGGAACTACATCTGCTCCGCATGTCCTGTAGAAAGTGTCACCTGGGACCAAGTCCAGGAATTCATTGCAACCCTAAATACCAAACGCAACAGCTCCTATCGTCTACCTACAGAGGCAGAATGGGAATACGCAGCAAAAGGGGGTACCTACCAAGAAAATTTACGATTTGCAGGAGTTAATGATTTGGAACGCCTTTACCAGTATGGTAATTGCTTCATCGGAGATAATGAAACTGCCGTTCCTGGCTCTTATCCAATTGATGACCATACAGCGACTGCACCCGTGGGAAGCTATAAACCCAATGCCCTAGGACTCCATGATATGTCAGGAAATGTATGGGAACTCTGCTCCGATTGGCAAGGGCCCTACCCTTCTACTCCACAGGCAAACCCTCAGGGGCCTGCTGATGGCACCGCAAAAGTTATTCGCGGAGGAGGTTGGAGTGGAAACCCCGAAGAATGCGCCGTTTCGGTTCGAGGGTCCTACCCCACTCAGGGTGCAAGCCTACGTTGGGTAGGGTTTCGGTTGGTCCGAAATCGGCAGTAAACTTAGCGTAGGAGCAAAAGTGGAAAGAACGGAAGAGATTCTTTTAAAAAAACCGTTGTAGAGCCTATCAATTTTCGTAAAGATTAATTCCTCGTCTTTGCGGTAGGAATTCCTCCCCCTTCATAACTGGGCGTCCGGAAACTACCCACTTCGCTAAAGGTAGAGTACCCTTGAGGCGTCTTTGCACGGACGCGAACGTAGTACAAACTCCCAGGATCGAGCTTGTCAAGTAGCGTTCGAGTCCGTTGGGCAATGAGGGTTCGCTTTCTTCGGGTTTTCCGAGGAATAAACTGCACCTCATAGGATTCTGCACGATTCACCGGCTCCCAAGATACTACTGCTTGGCGGGGAGAGACCGCTTCGGCAACTAGGTTGAGAGGGAGGTCATTGCCACAACCCGAGGTAGTAAAGGAATTGGACGGAGGAATATCGCTTTTTTCCCCATTGCAAATAGCCTGAACGGAAAACTCATAATCTGTACAGGGGTATAAACGTACTACCTTGGCTGAGTTTTTAGCATAGGCACGAGATTTCCAATCTCCTCCGGGAAGCCTTCTCATTCTTACCTCATATCTATCTGCATTATTCATCGCTTGCCAGGTGAGTAGTGCACTACTAGAAGTAACTTCTGATGCATTTAATGCATAGGGAGGTGCACAGGCGAGCATTTCAGGTCTTTGTATACCAGAAGAAGAGAGTAGGCTATAGCGAGCCCCTCCTAAAACAAAGAGGCTTCGCATTCGATCGCGTTGCCCCTTAGTGAAAAAATTCATACAAGCATCATCCGTGTAATCCATGAAGTTCTGGACCATATCTGGACTTCCACAGCTTTCTGCAGAAGATACGCAGCCGTGATGAGGACCTTCTGAAGGGGGCGTATCTAAAACCCCATCATTACCACAGGGACCATCGCCCCATATATGGCGTAAATTTAGCCAATGTCCTACCTCATGTGTGGTAGTTCGGCCAAGATTGAAAGGTGCAACGACTGTACCTTCTGTTCCAAAATATTTATAGCCTATTACTACGCCATCTGTTTCTTTTCTACCTCCAGGGAACTGGGCAAAACCCAAAACACCCATATCCAGGTTACATACCCAAATATTGAGATAATCGGAAGAAGGCCAAGGATTGGTTCCCCCCAACTCTCTACGTTTTACTTCATCACTGAATGCAGCAAAATTAACCTTGGCAGTAGGTGTCCGGGTAATTCCGGTAGTGGGATTTCCATAGGGATCAACATTAGCTAAGACAAATTCTATTCGCGAATCAGCAGCGAAACTTTTAAAACGTGAATCTGTATTTGAGGCATCGCCATTTCTTCTCCGAAAGTCTCGATTGAGCACATCTATCTGAGTTCTAACTTGTGAGGTACTGATATTCTCAGTGGGGGTATGATATACGACATGAACAACTACAGGTATGCGAATAATCTCATTTCGAGGACGTCCACTTTTAGCCCCCATTTCAGTGAAAGTTTCTATCTGACGCAACTTTCGTAGATAGTTGGGATCCTTCTTGACCATGTTGTTGTAATGCTCCATGGTTCCACAATTCCGACGAGGCTGGGCCATAAGCCATCGGGAAGAGAAAAGGGCAAGTGTCAAGAGAAATAACGAGCAAGTCCGCATAAATATCATTGGAGTTGAGACTGCTTTCACGCAAATGTTGTACCAAGACATTGTGCCACCTGGATGTGGCACAATGGAATTTAGTCTAAAGATCTATACTTAGCCGATCATACGGCGTGGAACAAAAAAGTGTTACAGGCTCTTTCGTTAAGGCCTCACCGTCAACATTTTCATAGTGAGGGATTCCTGGGCTTGGACCGCATCCCCTGTGTGAGACATGTAAAGCAATACACCTGCAACAACTACTAGGATCAACCCTGCAACCCATACGCTTCTATTTTTCAATAACCTTCTCATGATATAAAATGGTGTTAAAATGTATATCAGTTTAAGTCTCTGATTTTTAGTTTGTCGAATCAAAACTCGAAACCTCAAACTGTTTACATAGCTATACGGTCAGCAGAAAAAAAGATTAGAATTTAGCCTCGATGTTAACATGCGTGCAAAACTGTAAAGAAAACGTGTTGTTCCTTGGTAAATATTTTCGGCATATATTTGTATGGATAATAATCAACCTAACATCAAAGCTTCTAGGTTTATGCTAGGAATCTGGGAAATATGTATCATACTAAGCCTTTTGGGGTGGCTCATGTACTCCTATGCCACTAAGAAGACAGCTAATCTTCCAAAATCTTCTCGTAGACAAACACTGGAAGATTCTGAAGAAGTAATAGACCTGGATGAGAACAGCTTTGAAATTTTAGACGAAGACACTCCTTGAAAATTCTTGTAATACGTTTCAGTTCAATTGGTGATATCGTGTTGACTAGTCCAGTTGTGAGAGCCCTGAAAAATGCGGATAAGGTCAAATCGGTTCATTTTCTTACCAAGCAGACATTCAAAGATCTTCTGATCCACAATCCATACATAGATAAGGTTCATTTATTAGGGGAAAGCTTCTCAACCTTGTTGGAAGAGTTGAAAGCGGAATCATTCGATTACCTCATCGACCTACACCATAACCTAAGAACCTGGCGTGTAAAGCGTCAACTCCCCTGCCCTGCATTCAGCTTTGATAAATACAATTGGACAAAGTATAAGATGACCCGTTTCCAAACCAAGGGCTTAGCAGTTCCGCACATTGTCCAACGCTATGGTGATACCCTAAAGTCCCTCCAAATACCCTTAGATGATGGAGGCTTGGATTTTTTCCTCCCCGAATCGGCTATTTCTTCTGCAAAAGAACAGCTACAGGCTAGTGGAATGTTACGGCAAATAGGAGATACCCTTGCTATCGTCTTGGGGGCTTCCTACCAAACCAAAAGATGGATTGACTCACACTTTATCCAACTTATCCAATCCTATCAACGGCCTGTCTTGCTGCTTGGGGGTAAAGATGCCCAAGCAGAAGCATCGAAAATTGAACAAGCTATTAATGTCCCCCTTTTTAATGTTGTAGGAAAGGTTAATATCCTTGTGGCAGCAGCGATGATGAAGGAATGTGGAGTAGTACTTACACATGATACAGGCTTTATGCATATAGCTGCGGCCTTCAGAATGCATATAGTCTCTCTTTGGGGAAACACCGTTCCGGAATTTGGTATGACCCCATATAAGTCCCCCCACCAAATTCTGGAAGTGAAGGACTTATCTTGCAGGCCCTGTTCAAAGCTGGGATTCGATCAATGTCCTAAGCAGCACTTCAACTGTATGAACCAAATTTCGCCAGAACAAGTACTGCAAGCCCTACGTAAAAACTAGTGAAAGGGAAGCATTTTTAACATTTTGTTCAACTTCTCTAAATTTTTAGCATCTATGAAAAAGACACTGACCTTCTCAACAAATATTAAGTGTGGTGGTTGTGTTGAAAAGATTGGGCCTGTTCTAGAACAGGACGAACGAATCATAAAGTGGGAAATTGACCTGGAAAGCCCGGAAAAATCCTTGTTAATTGAGACAGAAATTCTGAGTGCTAAGGAGATTCAAGCCATTGGGAAAACGGCAGGATTTACTTTGAAGGAAAAAAAGGCAGGGTTTTTGAGGATATTTAGTGGACGATGAAGATTTCCCAATTTGGGATTCTTTCTACTAAAAGGTTAATTTGTAATAGTCAATAAAACGGGAAGGAAGGAATTTATCGTTCCATATTTATTATGGCACTTCTTGAAGGATATATCTGGGGAATATTACTCGCGGTCTTAGTAGGCCCGGTTTTCTTTACCCTTATTAAAAGTAGCCTGGAAAAGGGCTATAGGTTTGGGATGTGGATTGCCTTGGGTATTTTCCTAAGTGATCTTCTATGTGTTTCCCTCCTCTATGGAGCAGGGGCTGCAAACTTTTTTGAAAACCAACAATATAAAACACTTGTAGGGTTTCTTGGTGCTATTCTTCTGATAGGATTAGGACTCAAGTATGCGATTAAACCCAACTCCAAAGATGCAGAGGCACCTAGTACTTCTGCCTTCTCCTGCCTTGAATATATTCTCAAAGGATTTTTGATCAATATGCTCAATCCCTTCCTCTTCGTTGTATGGGTAGGTATAATAGGGGTTGCCACGAATCAATACACAGCAGAATGGGACCGAATCCTTTTTCTGGCTGGCGTCCTACTCATGATCCTTACCAGTGATTTCTTGAAAGCATTGTTTGCCTACAAGCTCAAAGCGCTTATGCGCCCAGATGCCCTAACCATCGTCTATCGGGTTATTGGAGTCGGGCTCATAGGCTTTGGCATTCGCCTATTATTCATTGGGGTATTTGGATTTACCCTATAAACCCAACAAATCATTTCAAATAGAGTTGCAAGAATATGAAAGTCTTGCAAAAAATGCTGGGGTATATTAATATCTTTAAGAAAAAGGACCCTCATGCAACTCCAACTTCCCTTAACTTGAGATTTATGCATGGCATCAACAGAATCTCAATACTGATGTTTCTGGCGGCTGTTATTTATATGATTGTTCGTGCTGTTTTGCGATAAGAGTTTATTTGTTTCTGGCTAGCAAAATGCTGTAAATTTGCCGCATGGCAAATGAGGTAACACATCAGAGATCCCAACGAGTCAGACGGGTAAAAAGGCTTATCTCTCAGCCCAATGCACGTATTAGATCCCTATTACGTGTACTCCACCCCACGGAAATCGCCCAGGTACTTGAAGAAGCGCCATCTGATCTCCAAAAGCGCATCATTACCCGCCTACCTCCTGATGTTATCTCTGAAGCCATCGCAGAAATGCGAGATGATGCCCAACCCGCTCGACTGCTCACCATCTTACATCCTAGTGTAGCTGCTGGTCTTATCGAAGCCTTGGCTCCCGACGATGCGGCAGACTTATTGGCCCAGATTCCAGAACTCTCTAAAGAGAAAATCCTCACCTATGTCCCAGATGAGGATGAGGAAGAACTCAAACTACTCCTTACTTACGATGAAGAGACGGCCGGAGGGTTGATGAATCCGGATGTTATTTGTGTAAGGGCAAATATGAATAAATTAGAAGCTCTAAGGGAAGTAGTTCAGCTCTCTGAAGAGGCGGAAGATTTCTACACCATTTATGTGACGGATGATGATGATTTTTTAGTTGGCTATATTACCTTCAAAAACCTCTTTAAAGCCCAAAACAGTGAACTCGTAGGGAATATCATGTCTCAAGAAGTGATATTCGTCCGCGTGGATGATGACCAGGAGGAAGTGGCAAAGGTTATGTCTCGATACAACCTCCCTACCCTACCAGTAGTAGATCCTGATAAGCGATTGATAGGTAGGGTCACCTTTGATGACATATTAGACGTAATAGAAGAAGAAACTACAGAGGATATCCTCAATTTCGTAGGGGTATCTGAAGGAGCTACTCTCCGTGGGGACTCGGTAGAGGCTTTTAAAAGTAGAATTACCTGGTTGCTCACCAACCTCATTACTGCCTCTATAGCTGCTACCGTAATCTTTAACTTTCAGGATACAATAGAAGAAATCGTCATCGTAGCGATTTTTATGCCCATCATCGCTGGGGTAGCAGGAAATGGAGCCAACCAGACCCTAGGGGTTACCATCCGAAGGATTGCCACGGAAGGAATTCCTACGCGCAAAGCCTTCCAGGTTATCCTCAAGGAATTAGGGGTAAGCGTTTTAAATGGTCTTACCATCGGAACCATTGTATCTTTGGGAGCATTAGGGTTAGCCTTTTATAGAGATGACCTAGAAGTAGATTTAAGAATAGGCCTCGTTGTATTTCTAGCGATGTGTGGAAACCTAATCATTGGAGGCCTCATGGGTTCATTTGTACCTATTACCCTTGAAAGAATCGGAGTAGATCCTGCTATTGCATCCTCTATCCTTATCACCGCTTTTACAGATGTCCTAGGCTATCTTTTACTCTTTGGCCTAGCAACCTTGATTTTACTATAGCTCCAAGCCCTAAGAGGTTGAAACATATCTCAACAGATAACAAAGCAGTTCAAGCTCAAACGCAAAGGTTGAGAACAACCCAACAAAAACTAAAAAGCCTATACAGGCCCAATCCTCTGTGCCTCTATCTCCCTTCGTTCAGTTTTCATAATATCCACAAAGGTTCCTATGTACCGTCTATCATTTTTCAATAGACCCTCTCCTCATAATCCCAATGGATAGTCTCCCAAAGAAAAGGAATCCAAACGAAAGGCATCCTCGATGTGGTGAAATACAGGATGCTCAGGTTGGTCCATGGAAATGGCAATGATATCAAACCTTACAGGTACTGAAGAAAGCTGCTTCTCGTAAATATAAGAATCGGCCACCTTGAAGATTTTCTTACGCTTTTCGGGGGTAACCGCCTCCTCAGGATAACTATGGATCGTATTTCTCCGCGTTTTTACCTCGACAAAAACCAATTCTGCAGGATCCAACCTTAAGGCAACCAAATCAATCTCAGCACGCTGAAAGCGGTAGTTTCTATCTAAAATTTGGTATCCCTTGGCCTCCAGAAAGGAAGCTGCCAAATCTTCGCCTGTTTTTCCAAGTTCATTATGCTCAGCCATTGACAGTCGTGTTTAATGATAAATCCCATTCATAGAATATACCCAACATAAGTAGCGGAGTAAAACCGATTCAGTATGTACACTTTAAGTCAGATGAAACTAAAGTTTCCTTGTACTTTTTTGTTTTACCACAGAGGATCAAGGAGTAGTTAAAAGAGAAAAAAGAGGGTATTTCAGTATTAAACGCCTGAATAAGGTAAATTCAATCTCTTTCTGCACCTCCTTTTTTCCTCCCAAAACTATACAGGTATAATCGTGTTCTTTTCCAATTTTTGTTTAATTTCATGCCCTGATAAAAGTACCCTATTTTTTTCTGTCCAAAAAGTTTTTACCCTATGAAATTACATGAATACCAAGCGAAAGAAATTATCAAATCCTACGGGGTGCCCATTCAGGAGGGAGTCGTTGCAGAGAGTGTAGGACAAGCTATTGCAGCTGCAGAACAATTATATGATGATCCCGAAGGAAAATTCTTTGTTGTAAAAGCTCAAATTCATGCTGGGGGACGCGGGAAAGGGACAGTAAAAGAATCCGGTTCGAAAGGGGTAGTGGTTGCCAAAGGACTCCCGGAAGTTGAAAAGGTATCAGGAGACATCCTCGGCGGTACCCTTGTAACCATTCAAAACGAGGCAGTTGGAGGGTCTAAAGTAAATAAAGTCCTCATCGCAGAGGACATGTACTATCCAGGTGAAAGCGAGCGCAAAGAATATTACATCAGTATTACTTTAGATCGCAACACCAGCAAGGATGTTATCATCGCCTCAAGCGAAGGAGGGATGAACATAGAAGAGGTAGCAGAGAAAATGCCGGAAAAAATTGTCCGCGAATGGATAGATCCGGCTGTGGGATTACAAGGCTTCCAAGTACGCAAGATTGCCTTTGGACTAGGATTCACTGGGCTGGCCTTCAAGAATGCAACGAAATTTATTGCCAATCTCTACAAAGCCTATAAAGGCACTGATGCTGATATGCTGGAGATCAATCCGATGTTCAAAACCTCAGATGATAAGGTAATTGCCGTTGACTGCAAACTCAGTATCGATGGGAATGCGATGTATCGCCATAAGGACTTTGTGGAACTACGCGACACAAACGAAGAAGATCCCCTGGAAGTAGAAGCTTCTGAGTACCACCTGAACTATATAAAATTGGACGGGAATGTAGGCTGTATGGTAAACGGAGCAGGACTTGCTATGGCAACAATGGATATGATTAAACTTTCGGGTGGGGAACCTGCAAACTTCCTCGATGTTGGAGGAGGGGCGAGTGCCGAAACGGTTGAGCAAGGCTTCAGGATTATTCTGAAAGACCCCAATGTAAAGGCCATTTTGGTAAATATCTTTGGGGGAATCGTAAGGTGTGATAGAGTAGCGAATGGAGTAGTCGAAGCCTACAAGAATATCGGTGAAATTCCTGTACCTATTATCGTCCGCCTTCAAGGAACCAATGCAGAGTTAGGGGCAAAAATCATAGACGAGTCGGGGCTGAAGGTTACTTCTGCCATTACCCTGGCAGAAGCAGCTGCACGCGTAAAAGAGGCCATGGTATGAGCTCCGCAATTGGAGTTGGCGTAATGTCTGGAACATCCCTTGATGGGGTGGACTTGGTGGCAGCTGAATTCTCTTGGACGGAGAAAGAAATATATCAATATTCCATCCTTTCATCTAGAAGCATACCCTATTCCGACCAATGGGTATCCCGATTGGCGAACCTTATTGATCAATCAGGGGAAATATTTGCTAAAACCCACGTCTACTATGGACATTTTCTAGGAGCAACCATTCGAAACTTTATCAAGGAAGAAAATATTTCGCCTGATTTTGTAGGCTCACATGGCCATACCATTTTTCACCAACCCGAGAAGAATTTCACCGCTCAGATAGGGGATGGAGAGACCGTTGTGAGCTACCTAACCTGTCCCTACGTTACCAATTTCCGCAACAAGGATGTCGCACTAGGTGGCCAAGGGGCCCCACTAGTACCCCTGGGCGAAAAATACCTCTTCCCAGGAAGACATTTGTTCCTCAACCTAGGAGGATTCTGTAACCTAGCAGTTGAAGGTTTGGCATATGATGTGAGTTCCTGCAATGGGGTATTAAACTATTTGGTACAGCAAATCTATCCCGAACTACCCTTTGACGATAAGGGAAATCTGGCTGCTTCAGGAAATTTCTCTGAAGCATTATTTACTGAACTCGAAGCCTTGCCATTTTATCAGGCAGCAGCGCCAAAGTCACTCGGATGGGAATGGGTAATAGAAGAGGTTCTCCCTATCGTTAATCGTTCAGAACTCCCTATTCAGGACAAGCTCCATACCTTTTGCCACCATGTAGCAAATCAGATATTTCAATCCCTCCGGGCCCTAAATCGACAAAACGAATCCATTCTCATCTCTGGCGGGGGTACACACAATGAATTTCTTATTAGCCTAATTGCTGAACGCTTATCCACCCTCGACATTCATATAGAAAAGCCGGTGGACGACTCCTTCATCGACTTCAAAGAAGCACTGATTTTTTCCTTTCTGGCTTTGAGGACCTTAACTGGGAAACCAACCATCCTTCCCTCAGCCACAGGTGCCTCTGAAGCCGGAATAACCGGCTCTATTCACCTCCCACAAGAAAGACAGTTTAACTGGTTTGATTTTAATAAACCCGTAGCTAAATGAAGCCAAGTACTAAAGAATTAGAAGAATTAGAAAGGGAAATCAGGAACCTTGTGAGCCATGCAGGGGCTTTTATTAAAAAAGAGTTTGAAACCTTCTCCTTTAATGAGGTTTCCTATAAAGGTAAAAATGACCCCTTTTCTTATGTTGACGTAACTGCGGAAGAAATGGTCCGCGAGGGAGGGGCTACACTTCTTCCAGGAAGCGGCTTTATAAACGAAGAGGCAGATAACATCCCCTCACAAAATGGATACGAATGGATTATCGATCCACTAGATGGCACCGTAAATTTTATCCATGGCATGCCTCATTTCTGTGTGAGTGTAGCCCTTGCCTATGAAAAAGAAGTATTGGTTGGACATGTATTGGGGGTTATGGCAGGGGAAATGTTTCATGCGATAAAGGGGAATGGCGCATTTCTCAACCATAATCCGATACATACAAGTAAGCAAACCCAGCTCCCGAGATCTCTCCTTGTAACAGGGTTTCCCTACTCCCAGAAAGACTGGCTGGAAAGTTACCTAAATCTAGTAGGGTACCTGATCCAGGAATGCCATGGCTTGCGGAGACTAGGAGCGGCTGCACTAGATCTAGCCTATGTCGCTGCAGGGCGGGTTGAAGGGTTTTTCGAGTTCGGCCTAAACCCTTGGGATGTAGCAGCGGGAGCTTTGATAATCCAAGAGGCTGGAGGGACCGTTACAGACTTTCAAGGAGAAAGCAACTTCGTATTTGGTTCACAGATTTTGGGAACAAACGGTAAGATCCACCAGGAAGTATTAGATAAAATGAGGTCCTACCTACCCGGCATAATTGAGTGAAATACTTAGGCTTCTTGAATTCGAGAAAAATTAAGTAGAAATTCACGTAACTTTATCCCGATTGGGAAGGGCATCAAGAGTGTCCTGTAAACTGAAGAGGTTCCGGTTCTTTTGAACCTCTTTTTCGTCTTTGCGTTTAACTACCATCTACTCATAAGCTGGTTACTTTTGACAAGTTCCCCAATCATTGCTTATTGAAAAAAAATATACAAACTGATTCAACCATATGTTAGGCTTTTTAAAGAATATTCTCCCCTCAAAAAAGGATAAAGATATTCGTGATCTTAAACCGTTAGTAGAAGAGATTAATGAGGTGTACAGCACGTTATCTGGTTTGACTGACGATGAGTTGCGGGGAAAAACAAATGACTTCAAGGCACAAATCCAGGAATATACCCAAGAGATTTCCACTCGGATTCAAGAGTTGGAGAAAGAGGCTAAAGAGACCCTAGATATCGATGCTAAAGAAGGTATCTACCAGGAACTCGATCAACTGAAAGAGGATCTTTCTGAACAATTGGAGGAGGTATTGATGGAGATACTCCCAGAAGCCTTTGCCGTGGTGAAAGAAACAGCTAGACGCTTCTCAGAAACGGGTTACTTACAGGTCCAGGCCAATGAGTATGATCGCGATTTAGCTGAGACAAGAGAACATATTGAGATAAAAGGGGATACAGCTATTTGGAAAAATAAGTGGTTGGCAGCTGACAGCGAGGTACTGTGGAACATGGTCCACTACGATGTTCAGCTAATGGGAGGGGTCGTCCTCCATACGGGTAAAATTGCAGAAATGGCTACAGGAGAGGGAAAAACCTTAGTGGCAACCCTACCCGTATACCTCAACGCCCTCACTGGCAAGGGAGTACACGTAATTACTGTCAACAATTACCTGGCAAAAAGGGACTCCCAGTGGAATGCCCCCCTATTCCAATTTCATGGGCTTACCGTGGACTGTATTGACTTACATCAGCCCAACTCCGATGAGCGACGCAAAGCCTACCTTGCTGATATTACTTACGGGACAAACAATGAATTTGGCTTTGACTATCTAAGGGATAACATGACAACCCATCCCGAATTTTTGGTTCAAAGAGCACACCATTACACAATTATTGATGAAATAGACTCTGTTCTCATTGATGAAGCCCGAACGCCATTAATTATTTCAGGTCCTGTCCCCCAAGGAGATAAACACGAGTATGCCGCGTTGAAACCTCGGATTGAACGCCTTGTAAAGCGTCAGCGCCAGTTGGTAACCAAATACATTACTGAAGCCAAAAGTAAAATTGCTGCAGGCAACAATGATGAGGGAGGTCTAGCATTGTTCAGAGCCTATAAAGGTCTTCCCAAGAACAATGCGTTGATCCGATTCTTGAGTGAATCAGGGACCAAGGTCATTATGAATAAGACGGAAGGCTTCTACATGCAGGATAATTCTAAAAATATGCATGTTGCTACTGATCCCTTATTCTTCACCATCGACGAAAAAAATCGCCAGGTAGAACTTACCGACCAGGGAAGGGAGCTCATTGCCGAGGCAGGAGAAGATCCAGATTTGTTCGTACTCCCTGACGTGGCTCAGCGCTTCAATGAAATTGAGAAAAACGTGAGCCTTAACGAAGAAGATAAACTCAAAGCCAAAGATGCACTAGCCTCTGAATTTGCGGAAAAGTCCGAACGCCTCCACGCCATAAACCAATTGCTAAAAGCCTATTGTTTGTTTGAAAAAGATGTAGACTATATCGTCCAAGATGGGAAGGTGAACATTGTAGATGAGCAGACAGGTCGTGTGCTACCCGGAAGGCGATATTCAGATGGATTGCACCAGGCAATTGAATCCAAGGAGAATGTAAAAGTAGAGGCAGCGACTCAGACTTTTGCCACGGTAACGCTTCAAAACTACTTCCGCATGTACCACAAACTGGCAGGTATGACCGGTACAGCCGAAACAGAAGAAGCAGAATTCTTCGAGATATATAAATTGGACGTTGTTGTGGTACCCACCAATAGGCCCATACTTCGGGATGACCGCGACGACCAGGTGTACAAGACCAAAAAAGAGAAGTACAATGCCATCATAGAGGAAATTGAACGGTTGAGACAGGATGGGCAGCCTGTTCTGGTAGGTACTACCTCTGTCGAGGTATCAGAGCTGGTGTCTCGGATGCTGAAAATTCGCAAAGTTCCTCACAATGTATTGAATGCCAAGCAGCACCAGCGAGAGGCAGAAATTGTAACCGAAGCGGGAAAAGGAGGTGCAGTAACCATCGCTACCAATATGGCAGGTAGAGGAACCGATATTAAACTAGGGGAAGGGGTAAAATCAGCTGGAGGGCTAGCTGTTATCGGTACAGAACGCCATGAGTCTCGACGGATTGACCGCCAGTTGCGGGGGCGATCAGGAAGGCAAGGAGACCCAGGTATGTCTCAATTTTATGTTTCCCTGGAAGACGACCTCATGCGCCTGTTTAATTCAGAACGGATCGCTAAGGTAATGGACCGAATGGGTATGCAAGAGGGTGAGGTAATTCAACATTCTTTGATCAGCAAATCCATTTCCAATGCCCAAAAGAAGGTCGAAGAAAATAACTTCGCCATGCGGAAGCGCCTGTTGGAATACGATGATGTGATGAACTCCCAGCGAGAAGTGATCTATCAACGGCGTCGGAACGCACTCTATGGAGACCGGATCAAGATTGACTTGGAGAACATGCTCTATGATATGAGCGAGGCAATAGTGGACAGATACTATAACATCCCCGATGCAGATAGCCTGCGTATGGAAGCCATACGCATCCTTTCGGTAGATCCTGCAATCACAGAAGAAGATCTCAATGATTTATCTGCCGAGGAGGTTATCCAAAAAGTATTTGGAGAGGCTCGAGCCTTCTACCAACGCAAAACCACTCAACTTGCAGATACCTTGGCAAAGGGTATAGAGAAGATTAAGCGCGAAAATCCACAGACTGAGCGTATTCTAATTCCCTTTTCCGATGGAAGCAAGCGCCTACAAATCATTGTTCCTGTAGCAGATGCATTGGAGACCAAAGGACAGTCTATCATAGATGAACTGGAAAAGGTATGTACACTCGCCGTGATCGATGAAAAATGGAAGAACCACCTTCGGGAAATGGACGAACTCAAGCAATCTGTACAAAACGCGGTATTTGAGCAAAAAGATCCCCTTTTGGTCTACAAGTTCGAGGCATTTGAGCTCTTTCAGCAAGGCCTAAATGACATCAACCAACAAGTTTTGTCTCTGTTGTTTAAATCAGATCTACACGTAGAAAGGACCGGAAAAGAAAGTACCGGGAACAAAAGAGACGACTTTAGTAAACTAAATGCCAAACACAGCAGTGCGGCAGAGAGCCAGCGCAAACAGCAAATGAATGCCGAGAAAGCACTGATGCGAAATACGAGTGGAGATCAGCCCCAACGTAGAATGACTCGAAATGAGCGTAGGGCCCAAGAACGTGCAAAAGGGAAAAAGCGCTTTCCTAAGTCCAGATAATTAAAACCGAAAAAGGAATTCATTCGCCCATCCCGTCTACAATTACAGATTGTGGGACAAATCCGCTTTCTGTTAAGTAAACAGCCCATGAAATCCTTATTTTCCTTTACCCTTATCTGTACCCTATGTATAAGTTTGAAGGCCCAGTCTGTGAAGACATCCGTATTGCTATCTGCAGGAGGAGGAGTATCTTCCGGTAATACGCAGATGACCTGGGCCCTTGGAGAAACTTTTGCAAGTACGCTTGATGTAAGTCCCCAGATAAAGCAGGGATTCGTCGAAACCATTGACATCACGCTAAGTGTTAGTAGTAGAACCTGGCTTTCTCTACCCTTACTCCGTATCTATCCCAATCCCACCCCTTCAATACTGAATATATCTGGGATCAATCGAAAGGGAGACTGGTCGGTACGACTTTTTGATCTGTATGGGAGAGAAGTCCTTACCCAAAGAATCCATGCCTTTTCGTCTTCCCAAATTAAGCTAGATGCCTTAAGTCCGGGAACCTATGTCCTGAGTCTCTTTAGTGCGTCAGAAACTACCAAGCCCATCCAGGTTGTTAAAAGGAATTAACCTTCCCCGATCCTATTCTTACGCCATCCTTAACATAAATAATAGCTATGAAAAATATTTTAACACTTTTCTTACTCCACACATGTTTAATATGCTGGGCACAGGTACCTCAAGGAATTACCTATCAGGCGCTCTTGCAGAATTCTGATAATAGCCCAATGGCAAATGAGTCCGTGACGCTTACCCTAGCCCTATTGGAAGGAAGTGCTCAAGGAGCCATCGTATATGAAGAAACCCATAACACCTTTACTAATGGATCTGGAGTCGTGAGCCTGGTGGTTGGAGAAGGCACAGTCATTCAAGGTCTTTTCTCTTCCATAGACTGGTCTTCGGGAACCTATTTCATTACCGTATTTCTAGATGGAGTGGAGGTAGCAACGTCCAAATTATTGACCGTTCCCTACGCCTTTCACGCCAAAACCGTAGAAGAAATTGAAGTAGATTATGGCGATATTTCAAATGCCCCATCTAACCTGAGCGATTTTACCAATGACCTTGATATCATCACCGCCAAGGATTTAAATGACAATGATGCATCCAATGAAATTCAGAAACTCAGTATTTCTGGGACTACCCTCACCCTTTCAAAGGGGGGAGGAAGTGTAGATTTACCCAACGGAGGAGGAAATACTATTCGCAGTGTCAGTTTCCCTGCGAATGGACTCAATTACGCAAATTCCTCCTCAGTCTTCTCTAATGACAACAATGGACTTCGATGGACCAACAGTTTTTCAGGTTCCGCAAAAATTGCCATCCGAAAACCTGCAGACTATGCAGGGGGAAGTGTACGATTCTATATTTTCTTCCTCACTACAAGTTCTACAGCGGGAACGGTTATTTTCTTTATTCGCCCCAATTCCTTCGACTCAGGAGACGACTTTACAGACATTATAAATTTGCCAACCAACTCTGTAAGCGTATCAGGATCCGGAGGTTTTGGCAAGCTATACGAGCAAACCTACCAAATCCCATCCAATCGCTTGCAAAAGGATTGGTGGAATATCTCCATTCAAAGGAGTTCAAACAATAACACGTATACCGATGATGTAATCGTCCACTCAGTTACGCTAGAATATTCAGCCAACTAAAAAGCTGATAAAGCTACGTTGAATACTGGTTGTTTAGAGTGGGATAATGTAATATTATCCCACTTTTTCTTTCAACTCACTTAGCGGAGTATTCATGAGAGAAAAATCGGGTTGTAGTTCCCGAAGTAACTCAAATTTATCGCAGTACATCTTTGTAGACCGAGCATTGCGCTCGCGGAATTTGTACAGCTTCTGAAAATATTCCTTCACATTGGGATGCACATCATCCATTGCCAATGTAAAAAACTTATTAATCTCGAACTCCTTCTCTCTGGAAAAGTAGACGATAACGAGGGGTTTTAAAAGACGCTGCTCGTCTTCTCCAAAATCTGAGTTGGAGAAGGCTGTGAGTAAATTGTACAAATAGCTTCTATCCAATTCGTATTCTAAAAAGTCTGACAGTTTTACCCAAAATAAGTAGGGAATATAAATACCTCCGAATCGCTCGGCGGACAATACGGTAAACCTATTGAGCACTTCCTCCTCTGTTGCGGCTTTCATATGAAGTTCAAACAATGCAGCGATTATTTCTTCTTTCTTATCTTCCCATTCTTCCATCTTATAGGAATCCTCGAGTTTGTCGAGTTCTTTTTGAATATCCATGAATTAATTCGTTATAAATATTTGGGACCGTGATTCTTCCCGAAGGATGCCAAAAGGCCTTCACACAGTGATTTGTAAAGTTGGCTTTTTCTTTTGAATAGAAAAAGAAAAACTATCTTCTCTCTAAACGCAGTAATTTTAATTCTGGTATCTTCAGAATTTTCCTTCTCATACAGAAGACTTTCTCGTCTCTGGCATTTCCCTTCTCCTATCTACCCTTAATTGGCTACCTCTGAGATAAACTTAATTCTGACCAATTGGATTTCTTCGCGGGTATAGTCCCTGCCTAACTCATTTTCAGCTTCATCCAGGCTATCAGTCTCAGAATGCATGAAGTGGTCATAAATATCGTCAATTTTATCCCCATCTACGACCGTATCGATATAATAATCTAAATTGAGCTTGGTCCCAGAATAAACAATCTGTTCTACGTGATTCAATAGTTCCTCGTATTCCATGCCCTTCATTTCAGAAATCTGGTCCAAAGGGGTGCGCCTGTCTACATGCTGGATAACAAAAAGCTTGTTCATTGACTTCCGAGCGGTAGATTTCACTACCACATTCTCTGTGCGCTCGATAGAATTTTTATCGATGTAGTCTTTGATTAGTTTGATAAACGGAGCTGCAAATTTCTGAGCCTTTCCCTTACCGACCCCCGTGAGACTTTGAAATTCCTCTATGTTCACGGGGTATTTCGTTGCCATGTCTTCCATAGAGGCATCCTGAAAGATCACATAAGGCGGGATCTTTCGCTCTTTGGCAATCTTATTCCTCAGGGCCTTCAGTTTGTCAAAGAGAACAACATCATAGGTCTTGAACTCCTCAGCCTCAGGAATATCCTTTTTGAATTTTTCGAAATCCTGGAACTTAATCAGCTGGATTTGATCGGGCTTATTTCGGTAGCCTTGGCCTTTCTCTGTCAATTTAATGACTCCATACTCATCTATATCTTTCAATATGTAGTTGTGAACCAATAATTGGCTGAATATAGATTTCCATTCGCGCTCATCGAAGCCCTTGCCTTTTCCATACAGACTGAGCTTGTCATGGCCAAACATATTGATTTGCTGGTCATTACTCCCTCTCAAAATATTGATGAGATGTTTCATGCCGAACTTTTCATCTACTTGGTGTATTAGCTCGAGTGCTTGGTGTACCGATTCCTGTGCGTCAAACTTATCCTTGGGATAGCGACAATTGTCGCACATACCTTTACAATTCTTTTCGTCGAACTCCTCTCCAAAATAATGGAGCATCAATTTCCTTCTACACGCACCAGATTCCGAAAAAGCAGCCATCTCATAGAGTAGATGCTTCCCAGATTCCCTTTCACTAACCGGCTTGTCCTTCATGAATTTCTCCAGTTTTACGATATCATTGAATTCGTAAAACAAAATACACGTACCTTCTTGGCTATCTCGGCCTGCACGGCCCGTTTCCTGGTAGTAGCTTTCAATACTCTTGGGAACATCATAGTGAATTACATACCGCACATCAGGTTTATCTATCCCCATTCCAAATGCGATGGTAGCGACGACAACATGGATATCCTCATTGAGAAACATATCCTGATGGCGGGATCGAGTAGAAGAATCAAGCCCTGCATGGTAAGGGACTGCCTTAATTCCATTTACTTTCAAAATCTCAGCAATTTCTTCCACTTTCCTTCTACTCAGGCAATACACGATACCCGATTTTCCTAAATTCTGCTTTATATATTTTATGATTCCAGTAGTCGCATGGTTATGATTTACCTTAGGACGAATCTCGTAGTACAAATTCTCTCGGTTAAAACTCGTCAAAAAGATATCCGCATTCTCGAACTGGAGGTTGTGTAAAATGTCTTGTCGGACCTTTGGAGTGGCTGTTGCAGTAAGAGCGATAATGGGGATATCCCCAAGTGACAGCATAATCTCTCGAATCCTTCTGTACTCAGGTCTGAAATCATGTCCCCACTCAGAGATACAATGAGCTTCATCTACTGCCAAAAAACTGATCTGGGCCTGGGAAAGAAATTCAACAAACTCTTGCTTTACCAAGGATTCAGGAGCCACATAGAGCAACTTCAGGGTTCCATTCAGGACCTTTTGCTTTACCGTCTCGTAATCAGAGCGGCTCATACTACTGTTCAAGAAACCTGCTTCCAATCCAAAGGCTTGTAATTGGTCTACTTGGTTCTTCATCAGGGCAATCAAGGGTGAAATCACCAGTGCTGTCCCAGGAGATAATAATGCAGGCAATTGATAGCAGAGGGACTTCCCCGCCCCCGTGGGCATTATTACAAAGGTGTGCTTTCCAGCAAGTATATTTTGAATGATCTCTGCTTGCTTCCCCCTAAAAGAATCGTACCCAAAATTCCTCTTCAGTTCCTGAACAAGTCTCTCGTCACTAACTACAGTTGGTTGTTGATTCACTTTCGCGTGTTCTAAATTCATCTAAAACGGTTCAACGATTAAATTTAATAAAAGTATCTGACTAAGTTTTAAAAATTTTCCTTTATCGAACTTAAAAATTTAGTAGTTACATTCCTCCAAAATATTATTAATTTTATTTACTAAGCAACGTAAGAGAATTTAGGAGCGTTGATAGAGTAACAAAAAACCTCCATGGGACTAATTAACTATACCGAGGAAGAAATTGTAGAGGGGTGTTTGAAAGGCTCCCGCAAATTTCAGAAGGTGCTATATGAGCGATTCTATGGCAGCATGATGGCTGTATGCCTTAGATATACCCAAGATCGCGAAGAGGCTAGAGACGTCCTCCATGAAGGTTTTATGAAAGTGTATAAAAATCTGAACAAATATTCAAAAGGAACCAACCTTGGCGCATGGATCAGAAGGATAATGGTTAATACCGCGATAGATCATTACCGCAAAAATTCCAAGCGACCCAATCTTATTGAAATAAACCACGCGGTTCACGAAGTTGATATTCAGGACGTCGTATCAGATATGTCCGCTGCAGAAATCCTCGATTTGGTCCAAAGGCTTTCACCTGCATACAGAACGGTATTCAATTTGTATGTAATTGAGGGATATGCACACAATGACATTGCAAAAATGCTAGGAATTAGTGAAGGAACGTCTAAATCAAACTTAGCTAAGGCACGAGGCCGGTTAAAGCAGATGATCGCTCGTTCGCAAATAATTAGAGAAACAGGAGGGGAGAATTATGCGTGAAGACACTTTTGACCGAATCATTCAGGGAAGGCTTCAGTCTCATGAAGTTCCTTTTGTTCCTGACGATTGGGAAATCCTTGCCGAAAAATTACAAGAGGCCTCTGGACCTCATGAGGCAGGTGTGTCTACCCCTGTATTTGAATCTTTTGATGACGCCATCCGCGCTAAATTTGACAGTTTTGCAGTTGAAGAGTCCCCTTCTACCCATTGGAAAGAGCTTTCAGAAAAGATGTATGGGGCTTTCGATACCTCTATAGAAGATACGCTCAGTTCATATGAAGTTCCCTACGACCCTGCCAATTGGGAGGCAATGGTTGAGCACTTGGAAAAACCTTTCTACCATTTGTTCCAACAAAGGCTAGGGCAATTTAAGGTGCCCTTAATGCGACAGGACTGGAAGCAAATGCGTCAAGTCCTAGAGAAAGAGTTGCCAGCACCTGCCCCAAAAGTATACGAGCGTTGGGAAGTATTTGCAGTTGCTGCATCCCTGGCATTCTTACTACTATTTCTGCCACGCTTTCAGTCAATTGACACGCCTGTAGGGCCAATAGATATTGTCTCAGAAGAAACCCAGGCTGTAGAAGATAACTCAACTTCTGAAACTGGCGATACGGAGACGCTTTCTCCTATGAAAGAGGACAATATATCCTCTCAGAAGGTGCCACTTCTTGCAGAAGCTGAGTCAAAAAATTTCGTTGAATCACCTGCTAATAACAATTCTCAGGCCATGGATATCCCTCAAGATTTATCTTCTGGGAATGCAGAAAGCAACTCGATCCCACCAGCAGAGATTGTTAAGAAGCTAGAAGCTTTGCCTCCTACATTAATAAACAATGATCTACACCCAGAAAAACTTCCCGTAATTGCATTTGAGCAGAAAGAAAGGTTCGAGCCCTTTGAGGAGCCCTCCGTTATAATACCAGTAAGTACGGTATCTTCTGATATTTCGAAAGAAATTGACTTTATTCCTACAGAGGCTGTTGAGTTGGCTACAAGCAGGAATAGGATAAGTCCAGAATTTTTAATTGGGGTGTACTCTGGAAATACTTCCAGTCGGGTAGAACTCAACGACAAAGGAGGTCAAGGCTTCTCCGGAGGAGTAAGAGTGGAAGTGAAGTTTACAGACCTGTTAAGTGTCGTTTCAGGCCTTCAATACGCCGAAAAAAGATTTAGCCATCAATTCTCTATTTCACAAACCCTTGATAACGCTTCGGGTCCTACCCGTACCTCTCAGGTTTTAGAAGCAGAGTTTAGCACGATAGAATTACCAACCTTGGTTAGGTTGCGACTTCCGTCAGATGAAAAAAATTCTCTGTATGTACAGACAGGAATCGTCTCCTTTGTGATGGTGAGTGAATCCTATAAGCGATTCGATCCAACTTCTCCTCAGAATACAGAACTGATTTCCAATGGAGGAGGGGTAGTGACAAACCCAACCGAAAACCTCAAGCATACCGACCATAAGTTAAGCCTTACCACTTATGTGGCAAACTTTCACGCAGCCATAGGCTGGGAATACAAGATTTCTCAGGGACTCCTACTTCAACTAGAGCCTTATTTTCAAATGGGTCTACAGGATATGCGCCCCCCAGGAGCTAGTCCAGCTGAAGAAAATAAACTGTATACAGGTGGGATTGGAGCTTCTCTGTTCTTTGACTTAAATCAAAAAGCAAAGAAATCTAAGACCTCTCCTTCAAAATTATTCTGAGTAATTGAGGAAAAGACAGAATAAAATCGTAAATTATAAATGGTTTTTTAAGTACTAATTTTGAGTTGCCTTTGAGAAACAACTACAATTGAGGCTGCCCTTTGGCAGCCTCGTTTTATTTCCCTGTAAAATGAGGCGCTCTTTTCTCCAAAAAGGCATTCACCCCTTCTTTTGCATCTTTCGAAGCCATTGCCTGGCCAAATAACTTCCGTTCAATATGGTATCCAGTTTCGGGAGCTGATGCCGTTTGAACGGCTTGTAAGGCATAGGCAACTGCCAGCGGAGAGTTTCGATAAGACTGGGCTAAGATCCCAATGGAACGATCCAATAGCTCTGGTAGTGGGCAGACAGCATTGACGAGTCCTATCCTAAG